>DASYIU010000323.1:0-3378 GCA_035997285.1 Methyloceanibacter sp.
GGCACGTGGTGATGCTGCACGGAATTTTGTCGTTCTTCTTCAACACGGCAGTGATCACGCTAGCCGTGAACATCGCCGCGCAGCTCGTTCAGGGCTGAGCCGCCGCGCGGGCGCCGCAAGCCGCCGCCGGCGCAGGCTGCAGCAGGAACAGGGCATGCTCAGGGTTCTCAGCTGAAAGCACAGCAAAGCCGGCCAGGTCGACCCCTGGCACCAGCGCCAAGTGCTCGTCGCCCTTGAGGACAAGCCTCATGTTCTTGGCCGCCGGCGCGAGCGAGAATTTCCCGACGAAGAAGCCGTCGGTGACGCAAGAAAGCCGGTCGCCTGCGACAGAGCAGCGCGCGCCGTCGAGATTGGAATAGGTCTCGCCCGCATTCCGCATCTTGGCGGTGACCTTGGCGAGGTATTTGCCGGGATCGGCATCGCCTTGCGGCTCGCGCGCGCTGATGGCGAGCGTCAGCGCCGTGACCTTCTGGCCGGGATGCTTGGCGATATGGGCGGCGTCATAAATGTGCGTCCAACATCCAAGCAAGGGGTCGGGGACCTCTGCGGCCTGTTCGGCAAGCGAAGGCGCGCCCAAGAGCAAGACTGCTGAGAACGCAAGCCACCCCATTCGCATCGTCGGCCCCCTACTCCGCCGCCGTGCGGCCGGCCGCGCTCTGACCGAATCGCCGCTCGATATAGTCGAGCACCATCTGCTTGAAATCGGCGGCGGCGCCGGGTCCGCGCAGGGTGGCGACCTTCTTGCCGTCGACGAACACGGGCGCCGCCGGCGCCTCCCCGGTGCCGGGCAGAGAGATGCCGATATCGGCCTGCTTGGACTCGCCCGGTCCGTTGACGATGCAGCCCATCACCGCGACGGAAAGCGTCTCGACGCCGGGATAGCGGCGCTTCCATTCCGGCATCTCGGCACGGATGAAGTCCTGGATGTCGCGGGCGAGCTCCTGGAAGGTGGTGGAGGTGGTGCGCCCGCAGCCGGGGCAGGCGGCGACCAGCGGCACGAAGCTCCTGAAGCCCATGCTCTGGAGCAGCTCCTGCGCCACCTTCACCTCGAGCGTGCGGTCGCCTTTGGGCTCTGGCGTGAGCGAGATGCGGATGGTGTCGCCAATGCCCTGCTGCAACAGCACGCCAAGTGCGGCCGAGGAGGCGACGATGCCCTTCGACCCCATGCCGGCCTCGGTCAGCCCGAGATGCAGCGCGAGGTCGCAGCGGGTGGCGAGCATGGTATAAACCGCAATCAGATCCTGCACGGCGCTGACCTTGGCTGAGAGCACGATGCGGTCGGGACCCAGCCCAAGCTGAACCGCGCGCTCGGCGCTGATGAGCGCCGACTGCACGATCGCCTCATGCATCACCTCGCGGGCATTCTTCGGCGTGGGCGCACGCGCATTCTCGTCCATGAGGCGGGTGAGCAAATCCTGGTCGAGGCTCCCCCAGTTCACCCCGATGCGCACCGCCTTGCCGTTCCGCGCCGCGATCTCGACGATCTCGGCGAACTGCTTGTCGCGTTTCTCCTTGAAGCCGACATTGCCGGGGTTGATGCGGTACTTGGCGAGCGCCTCGGCGCAGGCCGGGTGCTCGGCGAGCAGGGTGTGGCCGTTATAGTGGAAGTCGCCGATGAGCGGCGCCTCGACGCCCAGGATGTCGAGCCGCTCGCGGATATAGGGAACCGCGGCAGCGGCCTCGGCCCGGTCCACGGTGATGCGCACCAGCTCCGAGCCGGCGCGGGCAAGAGCCGCGACCTGGGCTGTCGTTGCCTCCACATCGGCCGTGTCGGTGTTGGTCATC
Source organism: Methyloceanibacter sp. (assembly GCA_035997285.1). GTDB lineage: Bacteria > Pseudomonadota > Alphaproteobacteria > Rhizobiales > Methyloligellaceae > Methyloceanibacter. The sequence continues at coordinate 1,786 of DASYIU010000323.1, forward strand.
GACTGCACGGCGATGGGGGCGTCGCCGCCGATGCTGACCCCGCCGATCCTGACCGGTATTGAGTGTCGCCGTAGAAGAGCGTCCATGGCTCAAGGATACATCACATTTGTGGAGGCTTTGCCAGCGCCCGCGAGACGGGCTGCCCGATCTGCGGATGCGCCGGTTTGCGGCCCTTCCACACGCGGATGACGAGCGCGGCCACAAGCGCCGCAGCCATCGCTCCCGCCGCCCCACTGAGCGCTGTTGGGAGATCGGGGACGCGGTCGGAGGTCAGGCCCTGCAGCGCCTCCAGCAGCGCGGCGAGCGTTATGAGCAATGCCGCCACGATCAACGGCCTTGGCCAGGCGAGACAAACAACGGCCGCGGCGGCGAAATAAGCGAGGAAGTGCTCGATGAGCCAATGCAGGCCTAAGCGGACCTGCCAGGCGATGGGGACCAGCGAGTCTGCCGCGATCGCCACGATCAGCATAGCGGCGCCTGCCGCGATCCATCTCGAGATGGATGGTTTGGCCATTTCCCGATGATAGTCCCCTCCCCCTTTGCGGGGGAGGAGGAACCATTGAGGCCCGATCGGCTTAGGCCGCCAGCGCGGCGGTGAGCGTCTCGATATTGTTGCGGAACATATCGAGATAGGTGCCGGCCGGACCGTCAGGGGGCGACAGGGCGTCGGTGTACAGCGTGCCGCCGATCTTGGCGTTGGTCTCAGATGCGATCCGGTCGAGCAGGCGGTGGTCGGTAATGTTCTCCATGAACACCGCTGGGATCTTCTCGGCCTTGATCTGGCGGATGATCTTCGCCACGTCCTGCGCCGAGGCCTCGCTCTCGGTGCTCACGCCCTCGGGCGCGATGACCTCGAGCCCGTAGGCAGCGCCGAAATAGCCGAAGGCGTCGTGGCTGGTGATGATCTTGCGCCGCTCCTTGGGCAGCGCCGCCAGCGCCGCCTTCACCGCGGTCTCCTCCTTGGTGATCGCATCGAGATATGTGTTGGCGTTGGCCTCATAGGTAGCCTTGCCGTCCGGATCGACGGCGATCAGCCCGTCGCGGATATTGGCGACATAGAGCTTGCCGTTGGCGAGGCTCTGCCAGGCATGCGGATCGGTGATCGTCTCCTTCTTGCCGCCCTCCTTCTCGACTATGGTGCGCGGCTTCACGCCGGTCGACGCGACCACCACTTTGCCCTTGAAGCCCGAGGATTTCTCCAGCCGGTCCATCCAGCCCTCGAAGCCGAGGCCGTTGGTGAAGAGGATGTTGGCCGCAGCGAGGTTCTTGGCGTCGGCGGGGGTCGGCTCATAGACATGGGCGTCGCCGTCCGGCCCAACCAGCGTGATCACGTCCACGCGGTCGCCGCCGACCTGCTTCACCATGTTGGCCAGGATGCTGAACGAGGCGACGGCTTTGACCTCGCCGGCGGCTTCCGCGCCGCTCGATAGACCGAGAACCAGCGCCAGCGCCAATCCGGCCGGCAACAAAATGTGTTTGGTCATGACAGGACACTCCTTCATTTGAAACGGGGGCTCAGGCTTCGAGATGCTTGCGCGGCAGCAGGCCCCAAAGGAGGCCACCTTTCACGCCCACCAGCACGGAGAGCAGGTA
>DASYIU010000324.1:0-2830 GCA_035997285.1 Methyloceanibacter sp.
TACAAGCGATTCTAGGAAGTCATTAATCTGCTTCTTCATGATAATTCCCTCGATCAATCCTAGATCATGCAGGAACAGCATCCCACCGCTTGCCGTAGCCATGAACTTCACTGATTGGAGTGGGCCACTGCACTCGGCGCACCGAAGAGAGCTGAGCGCCCATCGAGATTCTGGGAAGCCAGCTCATGGGCCTTAGCCGTATGACGCGGCATCGCGGGCAGAAGCACTCCACGTGGGTGTAGCCGTCGGAGGCAAACTCTTCGTTGGTGGCGTGAAGGGGGTCCATCGCTCGAGCATACGACGGAAAGGGCACCAGCCGAAGCCAACGTTCAGCTACAATCCATCTCGTGCCGGCAGAAGGCGGAAAAGCGGAACGCTGCAATCAGTGTGGGCAAGAACTCATCGAGATCGACAATCGCGGTGAACGCCTCGTCGGCTGCTTAACGTGCAATCTCTGGGCGGCGCCCAATAGCACGCGGTGGACGAGGCTGGGCGAAGAGGACCTTCGCGCCCTTCATCACCTACGTCACGGCGGGTCACGTTGAAAAAAAGCGCCCGGGCGCGCGTGAGCAACGAACGTCGGTCAATGTTGGTCGTGAGTTTCTCCGTCTGGTGTTACCTCTAGGGTTACCTACGGAGGGAGAAGGATGCCGTTAGAGCTTTGAGTTCATTGGTGTACCGGGACCGTGGCCTTGCGTTCACCTATCACACCCATCCCGGAGAGGCGCCCAGGTTTCGCGGGGTACGGCGCTAGGCCCATATCGTCGGGAGGCGCCGCGTTTTCGCTCCTCAGCAAGCGGAGGGGGCGGGCTGCACTCGCAAGCCCGCTTCCTCGATGAGGGCGAGGTCGTCGGCCGCGTCGTTGTTGGCGGTGGTGAGTAGCTTGTCGCCGTGGAAGATCGAGTTGGCGCCCGCGAGGAAGCAGAGGATTTGCGCTTCTTTCGTGAGAGCCCGCCGGCCGGCGGATAGCCGCACCCGCGACAGCGGCATCAGGATGCGCGCAGTAGCCACCATGCGCACGAGATCGAGGGGGTCGACCGGCGGCCGGTCTTGCAACGGCGTACCCGGCACGGCGGCGAGGGCATTGACCGGCACGCTTTCGGGATGGGGGTCGAGATTGGCGAGAGTCTGCAACAGCCGCGCCCGGTCCTGGACGCTCTCGCCCATGCCGATGATGCCGCCACAGCAGACCTGGAGCCCGGCGCTGCGCACCCGCGCCAGCGTATCGAGCCGCTCCTGATAGGTCCGCGTGGTGACGATCTCGCCATAGAATTCCGGCGAGGTGTCGAGGTTGTGGTTGTAGGCGGTGAGGCCCGCTTCGGCGAGGCGGTCGGCCTGCGACTGGCTCAGCATGCCGAGGGTGACGCAAGCCTCCAGGCCGAGCTCCCGCACGCCCTTGACCATGGCGAGCACCTTGTCGAATTCTTCCCCATCCTTCACCTCGCGCCAGGCGGCGCCCATGCAGAAGCGAGTCGCGCCCGAGTCTTTGGCGAGCCTGGCCTTGGCCAGGACGTCGTCGGTGTCCAACAGCGATTCCCGCTTGAGACCGGTCGTCTTGGCATAATGCGCCGATTGCGCGCAATATTTGCAGTCCTCTGGGCAGGCCCCGGTCTTGATCGACAGCAGCGTCGCGAGCTGCACCTCGCGGTTTGCGTGGAAGCGGCGATGCACCGCGCGGGCCTGGTCGACAAGCTCGAGCAGGGGGGCGGTGAGGAGGGCGAGAACCTCCTCGCATTCCCAATCGTGGCGGGTCTCGCACGACGCTTTCGGCTCGCGCGGGGTCTCCGCCGGATGGCCCTTGCCGTTAATAGGATTCGCGGTTTCGGAGGTTTCGGACACGGGGCTCACGCGTTGCGATTGCTGCCGGTTGGGCCCTTCGCTAATACAGGATTAGCGAAGAATGGCTTATTTCGCTTTCAATTCAAGTAGATGAGTTTTCCAAGATTCGTGCAGTTTTCCAATCTTCGTTCACGGCCTGTTTCGTTCTAGTCGGTGGATCGCCGCCTTGGCAAGTTTGCGCTGGTCGGCGAAGCGGCTGTAGCGCGTGATCATCGCCGGCGACATGCCGGTGATCGACTCGATGTCCCGGTCCCCGCATCCCACCTCGCGCAAACTAACAACGCTCGACGCCCTGATACCGTGGAAGGTGTAGCCTTCGGTTCTGATGCGGCCCGCCGGCGTCGACCGCATCAGTTGCGACCATGCCGCCCTGAATCGGTCGGTGTTGTAGGGCTTGCCCTTGGCGTTCTGCACGAAGATCCAGGGCGGGGTGACCTCCCAGCCGCGCATCTCTTCCTTCAAATCGCCGTGCAGCGGAATCCATAGCTCCTTGCCGGTCTTCTGCTGCACGACCTTTATCCCGCCGTCCTCGAGGTGCGCCTTGCTCATGCGGAGCACGTCGGCCTGGCGCTGGCCAGTATAGCGGGCGAGCCACACCGCCCGGCGCAGATCCTCACCGGCATGGGAGTTGATCAAATCGAAGGCCCACACAGGCCAGGGGCGAGCTCCCCCTACCTCGGATTCGAGCTTGGGGATGGCTAGGCAAGGGTTGTTCTCGGAGAACTCGCGCGGCAGACCCCAATTGATGACCAGCTTGGCGATCGATACCAGCATATTGGCAGCGACCGGCGTCGCAGCCCAGGCATCACGCAGCTTGAGCACGTTCTTGGGCCTGACGCCGCTGACCAGGAGCTCCCCCCAGGCCTCGCCGAGGATCTTGAGATAGCGCTCGTAGTCGCGTTGGGTGGCGATCGCCTTGGCGCGGAACTCAGGCGCGATCCTGTAAGCCGCGATCAGGCCATTGAAGGTGCGGCCAGCAGGCTCGTCATTG
>DASYIU010000325.1:0-5090 GCA_035997285.1 Methyloceanibacter sp.
TGCGCTCCCCCTCCCTCACGATCTTGGCGGCGACGGTGGCGATATCGGCCTCGCCCTCACGGAGAGCGACAAGGCAGGTGCGCACAAGGTTAGGATCGAGCGTCGGCAGGTCGCCTTGCAGATTGACCACGGTGCCAAGCCTTCCGCCCGGATCGCGCCTCAAGACGGCCTCGAACACCCGGTCCGAGCCGCTGGCGTGATCGGGGCGCGTCATCAGGGCCTCGCCGCCCACGTTCACGATAGCGTCCCGCACCGCTTGGGCGTCGGTCGCGACCACGACGGGGCCGCAATCGGCCTCGACGGCGCGGCGCCAGACATGGACGATCATAGGCTCGCCCCCGATATCGGCCAGCGGCTTGTCGGGAAGCCTCGTCGCTTTGAGTCTCGCCGGAATGACGACCAGGCAATTGGACATGATCCCGTCAGTTAGCACGGGAAATTTGGCACCGCGACAGTGCCAAAAGGCTTAGTTGCAACAAGCCTATACCCCCTATAGTCTCACGCCCCGCCGCAAGAGCTACACGGAAGTAGCCTCTGCTTGCCGGGGGAACATCGAACCATGGACTATTACCGCCTCAATCAAGTCGCCATGGCAGTGCTCGGTGCGCTGCTGCTTTTCTTTGGCGCCAAGACCATCATCCACATCGCTTTCGAGGAGCCCGAGGAAAAGCTCGGCTACGACACCGGAACGGAGCCCGGCAAGAAGCCCGAGGGAGAGAAGCCGGGCGGCGGCCTTGCGGCTCTCCTTGCTGCTGCTGACGCCAAACACGGCGCCGATGTCGCCAAGAAATGCGGCATCTGCCACAATTTTGAGAAGGGCGGACCGAACATGATCGGCCCGAACCTTTACGGCGTGCTCGGGCGTAAGGTCGCCTCCCATGAAGGCTATGAATATTCCGATGCACTGAAGGCCAAGGCCGCAGAACTCGGGAATTGGGACTACGAGAAGATCAACGCCATGATCACCAACCCGACCGAGTTCGTGCCGGGGACCAAGATGGCGCTGTTCCCCGGTCTTCCCGATGCCAAGGAGCGCGCCGACCTGCTCGTGTTCCTGAGGACCCAGAACGATAACCCGCCGCCGCTGCCTGAAGTCGCGGCCGGTGGTGCACCGTCTGGCGGCGAGCCGGCCAAGCCCGGTGGCGAGCCCGCCAAACCCGGCGGCGAGCCGGCCAAGCCCGGTGGCGGAACGGCGGCAGGCGGCGGCGGATCGCAGATCGCGGCGCTGCTCGCATCGGCAGATCCGAAACAGGGTGAAGCCGACGCAGCCTTGTGCAAAGTGTGCCACACCTTCGACAAAGGCGGCGCCCCCTTGGTGGGACCCAATCTCTATGGGGTTGTCGGGCGGAAGATCGCCTCGGTCGAAGGATTCAACTACACGGACGGTCTCAAGGCTCATCAAACCGACGGCGTGTGGACCTACGAGCTTCTCGATACCTGGATCACAAACCCGCAGGCCTTCGCGCCGGGTACGACGATGGCCTTCCCCGGTATACCGGATGCCAAGAAGCGCGCCAACGTCATCGCGTTCCTGCGCTCCAAGAACGACAACCCACCGCCACTGCCAGGGGGGGCATCATCCGGTGGGGCGGCAGAAAAAGCAGCTGAAACCGCAACTCCGCCTGCCGCAGCGCCCGAGGCGGCGCCAGCCGCGGCTGAAAAGACGCCGGCTCCGACGCCCGAAACGGCGACTCCACCAGCCGAGGCAGCGCCGCCGCCAGCGTCTGCCGCGCCCGCACCTCCGGCGCCTTCAGCTGAGACCCCGGCAGCGCCTGCGGCTGCGACACCCGCACCTCCAGCTGAGACCCCGGCACCTTCGGCTGAGACGCCAGCACCTCCGGCCGAGACCCCGCAGCCGACCCCGCCACAATAGTCGAGGGCCTTAAGGGACATCTGCCTGCCCTTGCAGGGTACAAGGCTGCGCGAAGGGAGGAGACGAGCCCGGCTCGCTCCCTCCTCTGGCCCTCAGCAAAAGGGCCAGCATGCCCCCCGCTCCCGCCCGGATTTTGCCAGAAAATCTGGACTTATCGCCGCCACCATGGCCGATAATTCATTTGGCAGGCGAAGCTCCCATGTTAAGACGCTCATCGCTTTCGAGGCGCTCCGTCAGGCTATGGATGTCTCGATCGTGCTCCCGCAAACGAACCTGCTAACGCAGGCCCACGACCTTAAAGCGCTGGCAGAGCCATGACCCTTTCCCGCCGCCTCCTCCTCGCCGTCCTCCTCGCCTGCCTTCTCCCGGCATCGAGCCAAGCCAAGGATACGCCCGTCCATCATCACGCGCTCTCGCTCATCGGCGCGCCGAAATACTCCGCCGACTTCACCCATTTCGACTATGTGAACCCCGCCGCGCCCAAGGGCGGGGTCGTGCGCATGTCCGAAATCGGCAGCTTCGACAGCCTAAACCCGGTGCTCTACAAGGGAGAGGCTGCGGGAGGGCTCGGGCTGGTGTTCGAGAGCCTGATGGGCGACAGCCTCGATGAGCCCTCGACCTCCTACGGCCTGATCGCCGAATGGGCGTCCTACCCGGCCGACTACTCTTCGGTCACCTTCCATCTGCGCAAAGAGGCGCACTGGCATGACGGCACCCCGATCACGCCGGACGACGTCATCTACAGCCTGGAGGTGAACAAGACGGCCAACCCGCGCATGGGGCTCTATTACAAAAACGTCTCGCGCGCCGAAGCGACCGGAGACAACGAGGTCACCTTCTATTTCGACGTCAAAAACAACCGCGAGCTCCCCATGATCATGGGTCAGCTCACCGTGCTGCCGAAGCATTATTGGACGGGAAAAGACGCGAGCGGGACCCCGCGCGACCCGATGAAGACGACGCTCGAACCGCCGCTCGGCTCAGGCGCTTACCGCATCAAAGAGGTCAAGCCGGGGCGCTCCATCAGCTACGAGCGCGTGGCCGACTATTGGGGCAAGGACCTGCCCGTGAACAAAGGGCAGTGGAATTACGGCGAGGTCCGCTTCGACTATTACCGCGACGAGACGGTCGCCTTCGAGAGCTTCAAGGCGGGCAATCTCGACTATTGGCAGGAGACGAGCGCCAAGAACTGGGCCACGGCCTACGACTTTGCCGCCGTGCGCAACGGCTTCATCAAACGCCAGGAGGTCGCCATCAAGCGCACGCAGCCGATGCAGTGCTTCGTGCTCAATTTGCGGCGCCAGCAGTTCGAAGACCGCCGCGTGCGCCAGGCCTTCAACCTCTCCTTCGATTTCGAATGGGCCAACAAGAACCTGTTCTACGGCCAGTATGCGCGGGTCGGCAGCTACTTCCAGAACAGCGAGCTGGCGGCTCCCGCCTCGCCACCGCAGGGCCGCGAGCTCGAGATCCTAAACGAGGTGAAGGACGGGGTACCCCCTGAGGTTTTCACCGACATCCACGCCAATCCGGTGAACAACACGCCGGACGACATGCGCGGCAATTTGCGCAAAGCCGTGGAGCTCCTCAAGGCGGCGGGCTGGGAGATCAAGGACGGCGCCCTCACCAATACCAAGACCGGGCAGCAGATGAGAGTCGAGTTCCTGCTGGTCTCGCCCTTGTTCGAGCGGATCGTGCAGCCTTACTTGCGCAATCTCGAAAAGCTCGGCATCAAGGGCACCATTCGCATGGTGGACTCGGCGCAATATGCGCAGCGTCTCAACGTGTTTGACTACGACGTGGTGGTGGCGAATTTCGCCCAGTCCGATTCACCCGGCAACGAGCAGCGCGATTTCTGGGGCTCCGAGGCCGCCGGCCGGGAAGGCAGCCAGAACCAGATCGGCGTGAAGGATCCGGCAATCGACAAGCTCATCGACCACGTGATCTTCGCCAAGGACCGGGCCGAGCTCGTTGCTGCCACGCACGCGCTCGACCGCGTGCTCCAGTGGAACGAGCTCGTGGTGCCACAATGGTTTTCGCCCAATGTGCGCATCGCCTATTGGGACCGTTACGGCCAGCCGAAGGTGCTGCCCGGGCTGACGCCCGGCTTCCTGCAGGTCTGGTGGTTCGACGAGAAGCTGGCCGAGCCGTTGCCGGGGCCATCGAAGCTCTGATGGGATGCGAGCACGAGCCATGGCGATCGATTGGCTGCGGCGCGCTCCTCGTTCTTGCCCTGGTCACCGCGCCGGCTGCCGCCTCTGAGCGCAAGCACGGGCTCTCTGCCTTCGGCGACCTCGCCTACCCGGCCGACTTTTCTCATTTCAACTACACGAACCCGGACGCGCCGAAAGGCGGCACCTTCGCGCTGGTCGGCTGGGGCGGCGTTGCCACCTTCAACAGCCTCAACAATTATATTCTCAAAGGTGACGCGGCGCAGGGGCTGGAGCTCTTGTTCGATTCGCTGATGACGCCCGCGGCGGAGGAGGCCGACGCCGTCTACGGGCTTGTGGCGGAAAGCGCCGAGGTCGCCGACGACCGCATGTCGGTCACCTTTCATCTTAGGCCTGAGGCGCGATTTGCCGACGGCAGCAAGCTCACCGCCGACGACGCGGTATTCTCTTTCGATGCGCTCAAAAACAAGGGCCATCCGCTCTACCACCAGATGCTGCAGGACGTGGTCACAGCCGAGGCGCTCGACCCGGAGACGGTGCGCTATAGCTTCAAGGGCGATCACGTCCGCGATCTGCCGCTCACCGTCGCGGGCCTTCCCATCCTCTGCAAGACTTATTATGCGGGGCGGCCTTTCGAGGAGACGACGCTCGACCCGCCGCTCGGCTCAGGCCCTTATTTGGTCGATGAGGTGGCGCAAGGGCGCACCATCGTCTACCGCCGCAACCCTAACTATTGGGCCAAGGACCTGCCGGTGAATCGCGGGCGGTTCAACTTCGACAAGATCCGCTTCGAATATTTCCGCGACCGCACCGCCGGCATGGAGGCGTTCAAGGCCGGCGCCTACGATTTCCGCGAGGAGTTCACCTCGAAGGTGTGGGCGATGGAGTACGACTTCCCCGCCATCCGCGACGGCCGGGTGAAGAAGGAGGTGCTGGCCGACGAGACGCCGTCCGGCACACAAGGCTTCTTCCTCAACACGCGACGCGACAAGCTCAAGGACCCGCGCGTCCGCAAGGCGCTCGATCTCGCCTTCGATTTCGACTGGACC
>DASYIU010000326.1:0-19428 GCA_035997285.1 Methyloceanibacter sp.
CGGCTCGTCGTCGACGCGCGAGCAGCCGCCGAGCGCCAGCTTGAAGCGGACGGCGACGGCCGGGCCTGCGCCGCCGGCCTGTCAGCCTTTCAGGACGCGCTGATCAGGCTCGCCTACGATTTCACCACCAACCACGTCTACCGCGCCGAGAATCCCTCGATCGCCGAGCGCATGGCCGTCGTGGCGCAAGGCGGCTATGGACGGGGCCTGCTCGCTCCGGGCTCCGACATCGACCTCCTGTTTCTGCTCCCCTACAAGCAGACCGCCTGGGGCGAGAGCGTCGCCGAATACATGCTCTACCTCCTCTGGGACTTGGGCTTCAAAGTCGGCCACGCGACCCGGACCATTGATCAATGCGTGCGTCTCAGCCACTCGGACATGACCATCCGCACGGCGCTTCTCGACGCGAGGCTGATCCTCGGCGACGAGGCGCTATACGCCGATTTTCATCACCGCTTCCGCAAGGAGGTGCTGGAGGGCAGTGCACGGCCCTTCATCGAGGCGAAGCTTGCCGAGCAGAACGCCCGCCACGCCCGGGCCGGAGCCTCGCGCTATCTCGTCGAGCCGAACATCAAGGACGGTAAGGGCGGCTTGCGCGATCTGCACACTCTGCACTGGCTCGCCAAGCACCTCTATCCCGACAAGGCCGAGGCTGAGTTCGTCGAGGCCGGCGTCTTCACCGCCCACGAATATCGGAGCTTCCGCCGCTGCGAAAGCTTCCTCTGGGCCGTGCGCTGTCAGCTGCACTTTCTCACCGACCGGCCTGAGGAGCGCTTGAGCTTCGATTTGCAGCAGTCGATGGCGGAACGGCTCGGCTATCGCGGCCATGCGGGCTTGAGCGCCGTCGAGCGCTTCATGAAGCACTATTTCCTCGTCGCCAAAGAGGTCGGCGAGCTGACCGGGATTGTCTGCTCGGCGCTCGAGATGAAGCAGCTGAAGTCGCTGCCCACCCTCGACACGCTGCTTGCCCCGTTCAGCTGGCGTCGCCGCGCCAAGCTCAGGCGCACCTCGGACTTCCGCATCGAGAATGGCCGCATCTCCGCGGTCAACAAGGATGCCTTCGCCAAGGACAGGGTAAATTTCATCCGGCTGTTCGTTCTTGCCGACGAGCACCAGGCCTCGTTCTCGCCTGAAGTGCTGCGTCAGGTGCGCGCGAACTTCCGGCTGATCGACGACAGTCTCCGCGCCAACCCGACCGCCAACCGCCTATTCATGCGCCTCCTGACCGAGGCGCGCGATCCCGAGGGCGTGTTGCGCAAGATGAACGAGGCGGGGGTGCTTGGCCGCTTCATCCCGGATTTCGGGCGCGTCGTCTCGATGATGCAGTTCAACATGTATCACCACTTCACCGTGGACGAGCATTTGATCCGCACCATCGGCTTCCTCTCCGGCATCGAGAGCGGCCGCTACACCACCGAGCACCCGGTCTCGAGCGAGATCGTGCGCACCATCGACAACCGCCGCGCCCTGTTCGTGGCGACGCTTGTGCACGACATCGCTAAGGGTCGCGAGGAGGACCATTCCATCGCCGGCGCGCGCATCGCCCGCGAGCTCGGCCCTCGCCTTGGGCTCACGCCGTCGGAGACCGAGACTGCCGCTTGGCTCGTCGAGCATCACCTCGCTATGAGCCTGTTCGCCCAGAGCCGCGACCTGAACGATCCCAAGACCCTCCGCGATTTCGCCGCGCTGGTGCAGAGCCGCGAGAGATTGAAGCTCTTGCTTCTGCTCACCGTCGCCGACATCCGCGCCGTCGGGCCTGGCGTGTGGACGGGATGGAAAGGCCAGCTGCTGCGCACGCTCTATTTCGAGACCGAGCCGCTGCTTGGCGGCGGCCACCTCACCTTGAGCCGCAGCGAGCGCGTGGCCCGCGCTCAGGATGCGCTGCGCGAGCGGCTTGCCGGCTGGCCGAAGCAGGACCTCGAGCACTTCATCGATCGCCATTACCCGTCCTATTGGCTTAGGACCGATCTCGACGTCATCGCCGAGCACGCCAAGCTGATTCGCGACGCCGAGGCGCAGCGCAAGTCGCTGGTCACCCACATCGCCACCGACGCCTTCCGCGGCGTGACCGAGATCACGCTGCTTGCGCCGAATTATCCGCGGCTGCTCGCCATGGTCGCGGGCGCCTGCACCGGCGCCGGCGCCAATATCGTCGATGCCCAGATCTCGACCACGCGCGACGGCATGGCGCTCGACACCATCCACCTCGAGCGCGAGTTCGACCAAGCCGATGACGAGGAGCGGCGCGCCAAGCGCATCGCCGTGACCATCGAAAGGCTGCTCAAGGGCGAGGCGCGCCTGGCCGAGGTGGTTTCCACCAAGCGGAAGCCGAAGGCCAAGCTCTCGGCCTTCAAGGTCGAGCCGCAAGTGGTCATCGACAACACGCTGTCCGATGCGCTCACGGTGATCGAGATCAACGGGCTCGACCGTCCGGGCCTGCTCTATGACGTGACACGGGAAATCTCCGACATGAATCTCGACATCGCCTCGGCGCATATCGCCACCTTCGGCGAGAAGGCCGTCGACGTCTTCTACGTGACCGATCTCACCGGCAAGAAGATCACAAGCTCGAGCCGCGAGGCGGCCATCCGCGAGCGCTTGATGAAGGCGCTGCAGGCGCGCCACGACGCGGCATTGCTGCCTGCTTGATGAAGCTTTATCGCGGCTTCGCCACCGTAGGCTCCATGATCATCCTGAGCCGCGTGCTCGGCTTCATCCGCGACGTGCTGATCGCCGCCGTGCTCGGCACCTCCTCCGTGGCCGACGCCTTCTTCGTCGCCTTCCGCGTCCCCAACATGTTTCGCCGCCTGTTCGCCGAGGGCGCCTTCGATGCCGCCTTCATCCCGCTTTTCGCCAAGCGCCTTCATGCCGACGGGCCTGACGCTGCGCGGCGCTTTGCCGGGCACGCCCTGGCCGGCCTCACTCTTGTGCTGGTCGCCTTCGCCGTCCTCGCCGAGATCGCCATGCCCTGGCTCATGCTTCTGCTTGCGCCGGGCTTCAGGAGCGACCCGGCCAAGTTCGACCTCGCTGTCATGCTCGCGCGCATCGCGCTTCCTTATCTCGTCTGCATGTCCCTGGTGGCGCTCTATTCTGGCGTCCTCAACGCGCTTGGCCGCTTCGCCATCGCCGCGCTGGCGCCCACCCTGCTCAACGTCGTGCTCATCGCCGTGCTGTTGGCGCTGGTGGCCTTAGGCAACAGCGACCAGAGCGCGGCAGGAATGGCGCTCGCCTGGGGCGTCGTTGCTTCGGGGCTGCTCCAGGTGCTGGTGGTTGCCTTCGCCGCCGCCAAAGTCGGCATGCGCGTGCCTGTGGAGCGCCCCCGGCTCACCCCCGACATGCAGCGGCTAATGGCGCTTGCGGCACCCGGCATCGTCGCCGGCGGCATGGCCCAGATCACCGTGGTGATCAGCACCATCATCGCCACGCTTCAGGACCGTGTCGTGTCGTGGCTCTATTACGCCGACCGCATCTTCCAGCTTCCCCTCGGCGTGATCGGCGTCGCCATCGGCGTCGTGCTCCTCCCCGATCTCAGCCATAAGCTCCGCACCGGAGACCACGCCGCCGTGCTTGCGAGCGAGAACCGCGCGCTTGAATTCGCCCTTCTCCTGACCATGCCTGCCGCCGTCGCCCTTTTCGTTGCGGCCGAGCCGATCATGCGCGTGCTGTTCCAGCGCGGCGCCTTCACTGCCGTCGATACCAACGCCACGGCCGGGATGCTTTCCGCGCTTGCGCTCGGTCTCCCCGCCTATGTGCTGATCAAGGTGCTGCATCCGAGCTACTTCGCCCGCGAGGACACCAAGACGCCGATGATATTTGCCGGCATCAGCATGGCCGCCAATATCGTTCTGAGCTTCACGCTGTTTATGGCTATCGGCGCCGTCGGCATCGCCATTGCCACCATGCTGTCGGGCTGGATCGATGTCGCCCTGCTCGTGATCACGCTGAAGCGCCGCGGAGGCTTCGCACCGGATCGAACCTTCCGCCGCTGCTTTACCGGCATCTCTGCCGCAAGCGTCGTGATGGGGGTCGTCGTCTTCGCCCTGGTCAAACTTCTCGCGCCCTGGTTTCAGCCGGCGAGCGGTCTGGTTGCCCAGGCGATTGCGCTTGTTGCCCTCGTGGGCCTCGGCCTCGTGGTTTATCTCGGCGCGGCGGAACTCTTCGGCGCCGCCAAATTCCGCAGCCTGATCAGTGACATGGGTGCCTGACTCCAGGGCATTTGGCGAACGGCAGCGCCTCGGTTATGCTGCACTGCAGCAAAGCGAGGAGAGCCCACCATGCAAGGCCGCCCACGGCGCAGCGTGCTGTATATGCCCGGCTCAAACGAGCGGGCGCTGGCAAAGGCCAAGACCATTCCGGCCGACGCCCTGATCTTCGATCTCGAGGACGCCGTGGCCCCCGACGCCAAGGCGCTTGCCCGCGATCAGGTCTCGGCCGCGGTGAAAGGCGGCGGCTATGGCGGCCGCGAGATCGTGATCAGGGTGAACGCGCTGGAGACCCCATGGGGCACCGAGGACTTGCTCGCCGCCTGCGACGCCGAGCCCGACGCCATCCTCGTGCCGAAGGTCGTGCATGCCGGCGACGTCATCAGCGTCGCCAAGATCCTGCAAGGCGTGCATGCGCCCGAGAAAATCAGGCTGTGGGCCATGATGGAGACGCCCATGGCCATCCTCAACGCGCGCACCATCGCCGCGACCGCGGTTTATGCCGAGAACCGGCTCTGCTGCCTCGTCATGGGCACCAACGATCTCTTGAAGGAGTCGCGCGCCCGCGCGGTGCACAACCGCTTCGCCGTGGTGCCGTGGCTCGCCATGACCATCGTCGCCGCGCGCGCCTATCGCCTCGACATCATCGACGGGGTCTATAACGAGTTCATGGACGTGGCGGGCTTGCGCGAGGAATGCGAGCGCGGCCGCACCCTCGGCATGGACGGCAAGACGCTGATCCATCCGAGTCAGGTCGAGCCGTGCAACGAGATCTTCTCGCCGACCGAGGAAGAGGTCGTCTGGTCGCGCAAGATCATCGATGCCTTCGGCCAGGCCGAGAACGAAACAAAGGGCGTGATCGTGGTCGAGGGGCGCATGGTCGAGCGGCTGCACTTCGCCATGGCCCAACGCACGGTGGCCATCGCCGAGCAGATCCGCGAGATGGAGCAGGCCTGCGGCTAGCACCGGGAGCTTGCGCCAGGCGTGCACCCAAGCCATAACCCGGCCATGCAAGAGACGAGGCAGAAAACCAAGACCCGCGTCTTCTCGGGCGTGCAGCCGACCGGCAATCTGCATCTCGGCAACTATCTCGGCGCCATCACCAAATTCGTGGCGCTGCAGGCCGACCATGATTGCCTCTATTGCGTGGTCGATCTCCACGCCATCACCGTGTTCCAGGACCCCGACGAGCTCGCCCGCAATACCCACGAGGTGACCGCGGCCTTCATTGCCTCGGGCATCGACCCCGCGCGTCACATCGTCTTCAACCAGAGCCAGGTCTCAGGCCATGCCGAGCTTGCCTGGATCTTCAACTGCGTGGCTCGGCTCGGCTGGCTGAACCGCATGACGCAGTTCAAGGAGAAGGCCGGCAAGGACCGCGAGAACGCGTCAGCCGGGCTCTATGTCTATCCCAACCTGATGGCCGCCGACATTCTGCTCTATCACGCGACCCACGTGCCGGTGGGAGACGACCAGAAGCAGCATCTCGAGCTTGCCCGCGACATCGGCCAGAAATTCAACAACGATTTCGCCAAGACGATCGCGCGCGCTGGCTACGCGAACGGCTTCTTCCCGCTGCCCGAGCCGCTGATCACCGGCCCCGCCACGCGGGTGATGAGCCTTCGCGACGGCAGCAGGAAAATGTCGAAGTCCGATGAGTCGGACATGACGCGCATCAACCTTACCGACGACGCCGAGACAATCGCCAAGAAGATCAGGAAGGCCAAGACCGACCCGGAGCCGTTGCCCTCTGAGATAAAGGGCTTGGAGAACCGCCCGGAGGCCGACAATCTCGTCGGCATCTATGCGGGCCTCGCCGAGACCGGCAAGGATCAGGTGCTGCGCGAGTTCGGCAACGCGAGCTTCTCCAAGTTCAAGGAGGCGCTGGCCGAGCTTGCCGCGACAAGGCTCACGCCCATCGGCGCCGAGATGCGGCGCCTGATGGCCGACCCCGCGGAGATCGACCGCATTCTGGCCGATGGCGCGCACCGCGCGCATGCCATCGCCGATCCGATCCTGGCCAAGACTAAGGACATCGTCGGCTTCATCCACAGCTAGGCGAGGCTTGTCATGCCCGCGAAGGCGGGCATCCAGTAACTACTAACCGTCGATGATTTTGACCACCGAGCTTCTGGATTGCCCGGTCAAGCCGGGCAATGACAGTGGGATGGGAGCGGAGAGCGCGTTACGCTCCGCTCTGAACTCCGGTGCCGATCGGGCAGGAGACCCCCGTGCCGCCAAGGCCGCAATAGCCGTGCGGGTTCTTGGCAAGATATTGCTGGTGGTAGTCCTCGGCGAAATAGAACGCTGGCGCCGGCAGGATCTCGGTGGTGATGGGGGAAAGCCCGCGCGCTTGAAGGGCGCGATTGTAAGCCTCCTTCGACGCCTCGGCGGCGCGCCGCTGTGCTTCGGTCGTGTAGTAGATGCCTGAGCGGTATTGCGTGCCGACGTCGTTCCCTTGGCGCATGCCTTGGGTCGGGTCGTGGCTCTCCCAGAACGTCTTGAGCAGATCCTCGAAGCTGACACGCGCCGGATCGTAGACGACGAGCACCGCCTCGTTGTGGCCGGTCATGCCGGAGCAGACCTCCTCATAGGTCGGGTTCGGCGTGAGCCCGCCGGCATAGCCCACCGCCGTCACAACGACGCCGGGGATCTGCCAGAACTTCTTCTCCGCGCCCCAGAAGCAGCCGAGCCCGAGCAGCACGGATTGGGCGCCTTGCGGGTAAGGGCCCTTGAGGGACGCCCCGCTCACAAAATGGGTCTTGGCCGTCGGGATGGGTTGCAGCCGGCCGGGCAGCGCCTCGCCAGGCGCGGGTATCGACAGGGGTTTGCGTTTCAGGGTGAACATCAGGACCTCCGTTGCAGGCGCCAATTCCCCCGAATTGATGAAGGAGATTAGTTGATGAAGACCTCGACGGGTTTGCGCTTCTGCCCCAGCCAATAGAGCAGCACGCCGAGAATGCCGAACACGACCCAGGTCGGTGCATGCAGGATGGTGGTGATCACCGGGTCCCACAAGAACGCGCCGATATTGGTCTCAACCGCCGCCTTGGCGGCCGCCAGGCTCTCAGGGCTGAGCGCCGCCCATTGCTCGCCCATGGGCGTCACCACCCACGCGCCGCCGCCCGCCAGGCTTTTGGTGGCGTCGATAACGGCGGCGACCATGGCAAGCAATAGGAGCCAGACGCCAAAAACGCGTAAGAGCGTGAGCATGACCATTCGTGACCGATGAGCGTTACCCGCTTACATAAGCCATTGCCGCCTCGTGTTCAAATCAGCGTTGTTTCAGGATTGCGTGAGCTTAGCCGGCGGCTGACGCCAGGCCCAACCGTTGGGCGACCCCAAGCAAGCGCTTGTCGCGCGTCCACAATGTCGCACCTGCGGTCAATCGGCCGGCGGCGAGAAGATGGGCATCGACATAGCCAATGCCGGCGCCTGCGAGCGTATGCTGGGCGATGAATTGCCGCACTTCTTGCTCCGTGGCGACGACGGCCCGCGGCAAGTCTTGCAAGGCAGTGAGGATAAAATCGCGCTGCCGCAAATTTCCCAGCGCCAGCTCGCCATTCACGAAAGGGTGCGCCAACACCATCCGGCTGTCCAGCAGCCGCGCCAGCGCTTGATCGCCCTTCCGCAGATGGTCGACCCAGACCGACGTATCGACCAGGATCACGCCGGTCTCTGCCGACGCCGTGGAGGCGCAACAAGATCCGGCTCGCTGCCGCCAAGCTGCGCCAGGCGCCGCGCGCTCTCCCGCTCGATCAGCGCCTTGAGCGCCTCGCGAACCACGGCGGATTTCTCCTTCAGGCCGGTGAAGGCCTCGGCCTTGGCCAGCAATTCATCGTCGAGCGCCAGCGTCGTGCGCATGTTAAAGCCCTTCCATGTGACGGCACATATTTATCATCGTTTGATGTCAAATTCCATGCCTATGGACACACTCCCGGGGCTTCCGAGCCCCTCCCGGCCGGGATCGGAACTTCGAGGCGCATTGAACCGGCAGGTCGCTTCGCTATAGTGCGCCCCCTTGCAGGAGGGGTGGCCGAGTGGTCGAAGGCGCACGCCTGGAAAGTGTGTAGGCGGGTAACCGTCTCAAGGGTTCGAATCCCTTCCCCTCCGCCACCCTACGCCCTTGGGGCTTCGGGTGGCGCCACCCTGAGCGACTCGAACTTCGGACATGCGCAATACCCCCATGACGCAAACGATCCAAAACGTGTCCGACACGGCCTTTATGGTGGCAGGCTGCGAGTGTGCCGAGGACCTTCGTCGTCGCCTGGTCGGTGGTGATCCGCACCGTCATCATCGACGACTTTATCCAGTCCGCTGTTGCCGAGGGTGTCGATACCATCCTTAATCTCGGCGCCGGTCTCGACACGCGGCCATACCGGATGGCGCTGCCGTCAACGCTCCGCTGGATCGAGGTCGATTACCCGCACGTGATCGAGCTGAAAGAAGCGCACCTCGTCGACGAGCGGCCGAGCTGCCGGCTCGATCGCATCAAGCTCGATCTAACCGACCGATCGTCCAGGAAGGCGCTATTGGCGAAGGCGAGCGCGCACGCCGCCAAAATTCTGGTCCTCACCGAGGGTGTGGTTCCCTACCTGGCCGATGGCGACGTGGCGGAATTGGCCGACGACCTCAGGCAAGTCGAGAAGGTTCGCTATTGGATCATCGACTATTTCTCGCCGGAGGCGATCCGGTTTGGCCAGAAAATGCGCGCTCGCTTCATGCGCAATGCGCCGTTTCGCTTTGCGCCGAAAGATTGGTTCGGCTTTTTCGACCGGCGCGGCTGGAAGCCGACCGAGATTCGCTACATCGCCGATGAAGCCGAGCGGCTCGGCCGGCCGATCCCTCTGCCGCTCCTGTTGAAGGTGTGGGTGAAGCTTGCGGGGATTTTCATGTCACGCGAGCGCAAAGAACGGATGAAACGGTTCGCCGCCTATGTGCTTCTGGTCCCGAAGTGAACCTGGGCGCTGCTGGGTCGAAATCGGTTGACGGGACTTGCCGCGGGCCGGGAATCTTCACCATCCTGATTGGCCGTCAGCCGGCGCCCTTCTCCTGACATCATGCTGTCGGGAGAATGGCCGAGCAGCCTATCGATCATGGCAGGAGGGCAGCAAATGATCACGCTTCAAAGTTTTGGACCTGCATTCGGCCTTCCAGACCCGAGCCCGTTCGTGACTAAGGCCGAAGTGTTTCTGAAAATGGCCGGGCTCCCCTACGTGGTCGACACCGGCGGCTTCAAAAAGGCCCCCAAGGGCAAGCTGCCCTATATCGACGATGACGGCGAGACGATCGCCGATTCGACCTTCGTCCGCTGGCACTTGGAGAGGAAGTACAAGATCGATTTTGACCGTGGACTCACACCCGAGCAGCGCGCCACGGCCTGGGCGTTCGAGAAGATGCTCGAGGAGCATCTCTATTGGGCTGTGGTCCATGCCCGCTGGATGGACGACGCCAATTTCGCCAAAGGGCCGCGCCACTTCTTTCGCACCGTACCTGCGCCCATGCGGCCCCTGGTCGTGGCAATGATTCGGCGGCAGCTTCGCCGAACGCTGCATGGACAAGGCGTTGGCCGCCACTCGCCCGAGGAAATCGTGGCGCTCGGGACCCGATCGATTGACGCAACCGCCGACTTCCTCGGGACCAAGCCGTTCATGATGGGCCTGGAGCCTACCGGCCTCGATGCCGCGGCGTTTGCATTTGTTGCTGGCGTGCTCTGCCCGCTGTTTGAGACGCCGCTGCGCACCGCTGCCGAGCGTCACCACAACCTCCGACGCTACGTGGGACGAATGACGGCCCGCTTCTATCCGGACCAAAGCGGGACAGCCGGGTGCAAAGCTGCAGCGTGATTTCGCAAGTGCGGATCAGGCCGCCTCAAGCATAACGATGAGGTCGGTCGCTTCCGGCGGATGCGGTGCCAGGCTGGTGTGGCTTGAGTCGCTCCAGCTAGCAAGCTTCACCACGACGCCCTTCTCGGCTCCAGCGTCCGCCGGCTCGGCGGGCTCAACGATATGCAGGCCACTGCCGTCAAGAAAGAAGGTGTGGTCGCCATGCAATTGATTGAGCTGCGCCACCACTGGGTGATTGTCGGGCAGAGCCTGGGCCTCGAACTGGCTCAAAGCTCGCACTGGCGCTGGCTCGCGCCAACGCGCGCTCAAAAACCCCCGATTGGTTGATCTTTGGCGTCCGCCACTCCTCAAGCGCGCGCGACCAGGGCATGCAACCCTCATGGGCGTTGCGACGGCTCCGAAGAGGCAGGACCCGCCCCTCGCACGGAAAACCAAGAGCGCAGCGAATAGTTTCATCCTGACGGGGCGTCCTTTTCAGGGTCCGAGTTGCGGAGACCTGACCGATTTCATGTGATTGGGGGGCGTTGTCAGGGAAAAGAAGCCTTGCAGTTCAAGGAGAGTTTGGCGCAACTCTGCCCGTCCCGAGCAGCGCTCACGCATGGCCATGGCGAACGAAGACACTCTGACGATTCTCGAGAAGCGCCTCGGACGGCGCTATGCCAAGCAGCGTCTCGGAATCGAACAGGATCACGAGGCGCAAGTCTTCGGCCAAGGCATAAACTTCTTTCACATCGAGAATCTGCCGCTGTCGCATGCCGTCATCAGCGCGGTCCTCATGGCGACGGGCCTCTATTGGCGGGGCATCAGCAATGCGGCGAAGGTCGAGATCAGGCATAACCGCATTCCCGTGCCCCACCTGCCTGTGGCCTTCGATGGCTTCACCATTCTTCAGCTCAGCGACCTCCATGTCGATATGAGCGAAACCGCAATGGAACGCGTGGTCGGGCTGCTCGGAGACCTACGCTATGATGTTTGCGTCTTGACGGGTGACTACAGGGGCAAGACCTACGGTCCGTATCAAGCAACGCTCGCGGGCATGGCCCGGGTGCGTGCTGCTCTAAAAGGACTGATCTACGGCGTGCTAGGCAATCACGACACGATCGCCATGGTCCCAGGATTGGAGGAGATGGGAATAAAGATGCTGCTCAACGAGAGCGAGGTTATTGAGCGCGGTGGCCAACGCATCCATCTCGTAGGCATCGATGACGCCCATTTCTACCGAATGGACAACATCGAGAAGGCCGCTGCCGGAATACCCCATGACGAGTTTTCGATTCTGATCTCGCATACGCCGGAGATCTATCGGCGGGCCGCCCATGCCGACTTCAACCTCTTGTTGAGTGGCCACACCCATGGCGGCCAGATCTGCCTTCCCGGCGGCATCCCGATCACGCTGGATTCGGTCTTGCCGCGATTCATGGCTTCGGGCCCTTGGAAATATCATGACATGATCGGGTACACGTCGGTCGGCGCGGGGTCGTCCATCGTCCCTGTGCGCTTCAATTGCCCTCCAGAGATAACACTGCACCGGCTGCACCTGCCGCGCTGACGATCGCTGCTCAGTGGGGCTCGTCGCGAAGCTTCAACTTGAAAAGGAGGGGCGACAGGATCAGTGCGCCCACAACGAAGATCGTCACCCCGGCCACAATGTCGAGAATGCTGAAGGGCAGCAGTAACCTGCTGGCGACGAGGGGGAAGAGAGACTCTGGGATGTGATCGAGACCTATGGCCATGCTGCTTGAAGCGAGGCCCAGCCTGCGTTTCACAAAGCTGGAGACGAGATCGCCGGCCATGGCAAAGGTCGCGACCAGAGTTCCGACCTCCCATCCAAGTCCCATTAGCGCCGCGCAGATGGCCGTCGCCAACACGGACACCATGATGCCGCGGATGGTTTTCGATGGCCCGAATATGGGTTGGCCGTCGAAAAAGAGCGCGCCGCCGTCGAGCGGGCGGGAAAACGCATCGCCGAGGACTTTCTTGGCGACGACGGGCGTCCCATTGGCCACGGTTAGCAGAATGAGGAGTTGCAAGATCAAGATAGCCTGCATGGGGCGTCACCTATCGATTGGCCGGCAAGGCGCCTGAACCCGAGAGCGAACCTACAGCTCGCGATTTAACGCGCGGCTATCCGCCGCCAGCCTTTGCGAAAATGAACTCTTGCCCTGCAAGCCGGGTTCGGCCCAATTCTGCCCCGGCCGATGCAACCACCCCAGAGTCTAAAGCATGACCATCGGAGCAAGACGGAGCGCTGTCCGAAGCGGCGCGCAAGGGACTGTGGTCGCGGTGCTCGCCGCCATCAGCGTCTGCCACATGCTGAACGACGTCATCCAGTCGCTCATCATGGCTATCTACCCCATGCTGAAGGAGAACCTCACGCTCGACTTCGGCCAGATCGGGCTCATCACCTTCACCTTCCAGTTCACCGCCTCGGTGCTCCAGCCCGGGGTCGGCTATGTCACCGACCGCTACCCCACGCCCTATTCGCTCATGCTCGGCATGGCCTCCTCGCTCATCGGCCTCATCCTGATCGCGTTTGCCTCGAGCTATGCTTCCGTGCTTGCCGCCGCCGCGCTGATCGGCATGGGGTCGTCGGTGTTTCACCCGGAATCCTCGCGCGTGGCGCGCCTTGCCTCCGGCGGAAGGCACGGTCTTGCTCAATCGGTGTTCCAGGTCGGCGGGAATTTCGGCACGGCGCTCGGGCCGCTGCTGGCGGCCTTCATCGTGCTCCCCTATGGGCAACACACCATCGTCTGGTTCTCCCTGGTGGCCCTGCTCGCCATGGTGCTGCTGGGGGGCGTCGGCTCCTGGTACGGCAAAACGCTGAAAGTGAACCGCGCCGCGCCGGGCAAGGAGCGCGAGGCGATCGCCGAGATGACGCACGGCAAGGTGGGGAAGACCATCGCCATCCTGATGGCGCTCACCTTCTCCAAGCAGTTCTATCTCGTCAGCATCACGAGCTTCTACATCTTCTACCTGATCCACACCTTCGGTCTCTCGGTGCAGAGCGCGCAGCTTTATTTGTTCGTTTTCTTGGCGGCGGTGGCGGCCGGCACGGTGATCGGCGGCCCGATCGGCGACCGCATCGGCGCGCGGCGCGTGATCTGGTGGTCGATCCTCGGCGTGCTGCCCTTCACCCTTGCCTTGCCCTATGCCGACCTCTTCTGGACGGCCGTGCTCAGCGTCATTATTGGCGTGATCCTGGCGTCCGCCTTTCCGCAGATCATCGTTTATGCGCAAGGATTGCTCCCAGGCCGCGTGGGAATGGTGGCGGGGCTCTTTTTCGGGCTCGCGTTCGGCATCGCGGGAATCGGGGCGGCGTTTCTCGGCTGGCTCGCCGACGAGACCAGCATCGCCTTCGTCTACCATGTCTGCGCCTTCCTGCCCGCCATTGGGCTGCTCGCAGCCTTTCTCCCGGAGACGGCGAAGCCAAAAGTTCGCGTTACGCGAGGAAAGAGGTGACGAGTCCCCGACGGGCCGTGCCATTTCCGCAAGATGACGCTCTCGCGTCTTCCGATTTCGTTTTCTTTGTTCAAAACGGGTCTTGGTCTCGTCTTCGCGAAATGCCTGGACGCGCCAGACGAGGCTTCGGAGGTCCGCCGTCCCTGCCGCCTATGTTCGGCGTTTCTGCCGGAAACGGCAAAGCCGAGACAGGGGCCAACGCTTTGGTTAATATGACACTCAGGGTGCCCGGCCGACGTCTGCCGGGCGCCTATCGTAACTTGCCGAGCGGCGGCCGGCAGGCCTCAAAAGTCTTGCGTTGAACCTGCCAGCCCGCTCGGTCGTTAGAGCAATAGTCATTTGATACGAGGGGGCAAGCAATGCGTGACATCCGAAGCGACCTGCAAGACCGTGCCAGCCTGCTTGAGGAGCAGATCAACGCTCACGAGGCGCAATTCGACAAGATTGTGGAGCAGCTCAGAGTCGAGCACGAAGGCAGACTCGAGGACCTCAAGGCCGAGTTTGCCGCTGTGACGAAGCTCATGGAGCTCGAGCAGCGTCGAATCGGGAATGCGCCGGCGCCGAAAGCGCATGCGCCGCAACCTCAGCCCCAACCCCAGCCCGTGCACCAACCAGCGCACCAACCAGCGCACCAGCACCAGCACCAGCCCACGCCGCAATCCTCGCAGCCCCAGCAGCCTCTCGCTGACTTCCTCGTCCGCAAGATGAGCGAGGTTGGCGCCATGTCGCGGGACGACCTTCGCCGCCTGACTATGCAGGAAGGCTATTTTGCCGACGCCGAAAGCGCCGAGCGCGGTGTGACCGGGACCCTTCTCAATGTGGTGAAGGCAGGCCTGATCCGGCAGCTGCCGAACGGCAACTTTGCGCCTGCCACGGTTCTGGACACGATCAGGCTCAGGCGGGCGATGTAGCCCTCTAGTTGTCTCGTACTGCGGGGCGACCGCGCAGCAGCTCGACGACGTCGTTGCGGACCTTTTCCTCGGCATAGCGGGCGAGCGCCTTGCGGTCGGGGAATTGGTCGAGCGGCACCGGCGGCCCGATGCGGATATAGGCATCGAGCGGCCCGAGCCCGAGCAGCCTCCAGGCGTGGCTCGCCATGTCCATGTCGCCGTACCACGCCACCACGGGGCGTCCGCGGCGGCAAAGCGGCAGCCCGTGCAGCTTGGTGTAGGTGAGCGCGAGCGTCTGGGCGGAGACCTCGGCTCCCATGGCCGGCCCGCCCACGGGCTTGGCGGCGGCAAACAAGGCGGTCTTGAACGGCACCACGGAATTGCCGTCGCTCGAGGTTCCTTCGGCGAACAGCACGATGTGGTCGCCGGCCTCGAGCCGGCTTACGATCTCGTTCGCCTTGTGGCCCACCTCGTTGCGCCGGTGGCGGTCGACGAACACCGAACGCTGCAGCTTGGCGAGCCAGCTCACAAAGGGCCAGGATGCCACCTCCTGCTTGGCTACGAAGGAGACCGGCGCCACCGCCGAGAGCACGGTGATGTCGAGCCAGGAGACGTGGTTCGAGATGATCAGCACCCCCTGCTCGCACGCCACCCGCCCCTCGATATGCAGGCGGATGCCGGCGATCTTGCACACCTGGCGGTGATACCAATGCGGGAAGGTACGGGCGTAGCGCGATCCCGTCCACAGGAACAGGAGCTGGAGCGGCATCAGCGGAAAGGTGAAGGCGAAGAAGGCGCTAAGCACCAGGAACGCACGCACGCTTCTCATGACGCGGAGCTCTGGCGGAGAGGACGCATGACGGGCAGGGGCTTCCGCGGGCTCGCTACTTGCCGTTCTTGAGCGGCATGCCGAACAGCTCGAGCCGATGGCCGACTAGGCGGAAGCCGAGTTCCCGCGCCACGTTCTCCTGCAGCCGCTCGATCTGCTCGTTTGAGAACTCGATGACCTCTCCCGTCTTCATGTTGATGAGGTGGTCGTGATGGCCGTGGCCGGCCGGCTCATAGCGGGCACGGCCGTCGCCGAACTCGTGGCGCTCCAGGATGCCCGCGCCTTCGAAGAGGCGCACGGTGCGGTAGACGGTCGAGAGCGAGATGCGGGGGTCCCGCGCGCTCGCCCGCCGGTAGACCTCCTCCACGTCGGGATGATCCTCGGCTTCCGACAGAACCTGGGCGATCGTCCGCCGCTGGCCTGTCATGCGCATGCCCCTCTCGGCGCAGAGCCGCTCTAGCCTGGTTTCCGCTGTGGCAATCTTGGGCATGGGTCGCTTATGCCTTGCCGGTCGGTCTGTCGCTAGGGCTCCCCATCATCGGCGGCACGGCCTCAAAGGGCAAGGCTGAAGATCGCGGCGTCGGCGCCATGCTCGTAATAGCCGCGACGCCGTCCGACCGCCACGGCGCCAAACGACCGGTAAAGCCCAAGTGCCGCCTCGTTGCCATCCGCGACCTCGAGGAACAGGGTCTTGGCGCCGGCCTCGCGCAAGGTCGCCACGGCGGTCTTGAGAAGCGCCTTGCCAAGACCCCAGCGCCGGCAACCGGGCGCCACGGCAAGCGTCAGCAGTTCGGCCTCGTCGGCGGCCTTCCGCGCGATGAGGAGGCCCGCCGAACCGGCTGCCGATGAATCGACAGCATAGCCGATGAGGCAAAGCATATCGCTGCCAGACCGCGTGAATCTGGCCATCGTGTCCGCATCCCAGGATTGTGGAAAGCAGGCCTTATGGATGCTCGCCATGAGTTCAGCGTCGCTCGGCATGGCCTGCCCTACGAAGATCTCGATGGGCATCAGCGCCTCGCCACGCCCGCGCCTTGCGGCCTTGCGTCCGGAGGCCGCAAATAGAGGGGCTGCAAGACGGGAGAAGTCTGTCCTGCTTCGAGCGCGATCTCGGCAAGCGCCGCGGCGCTCGGCTGAAGCTCTGGCAGCTTCGCCTCAAGAGGCCGGCCGGCTCGCGCGCCTGCTTCGGCAAGGAGGACTGCGCCGCTGCCCACGGCGCGATGAAGGCCGCCCGGGAGCAAGGTCACAGCCTCCTCAGGCGCGATCAGGAGCGGACCTTCGAGCCGCCGCCCCGCAGCGTCATAGAGCCCGAGATAGAGCATCCCCCGGCGCGCGTCGGCCGCGACGGCGAAAGGGCCGGGTCCCACCGCGCCGGCCGCAAGCGCGGCCTTCGCCATGACGGTCAGGCTGTCGGTGCCATAGAGCTTGGCTCTTGTCGCAAGGGCCAGCCCCCGTGCCGCGGCAATGGCGATCCTGACGCCGGTGAAGCTGCCGGGCCCAACCGTCGCTGCGATCAGATCGAGGTCGGGGAAGGCGAGGCCCGCTTGTTGCATGACCTCCGCCACCATGGGCATGAGCGCCTCGGCATGGCCGCGCGCCATCTCCTCCTGCCGCGCAAAGCGGCCGCGCGCGCCGCCACCGGCGCGCAGCACGGCCGCCGAGCAGGCACCCATGCTCGTGTCGAGCGCGAGAATGTTCATCGGAGGCTTCTTAGAGCATGATCCGGAAAAGTGGGAACCGGTTTTCCGAAAAGATCATGCTCAGATAAGACTTTAAAGGATGCGCGCCATCTCGTCGAAGCTGAAGCGTGGCGATCTCGGGAACAGCACGCTCGCGTCGCCATGGCCGAGACTGCACAGGAAGTTCGATTTGATGTTGGTGCCGGCAAAGAAATCGCGATCGACGCCCGAGTTGTCGAAGCCCGACATCGGCCCGCAATCGAGGCCCAGCGCGCGCGCCGCCATGATCAGATAGGCGCCTTGCAGGGTGCCGTTGCGAAAGGCGGTCTCTGCGATCTTCGCCGCGTTGCCCTCGAACCAGCTCTTGGCGTCGGCATGGGGGAAGAGCTTGGGCAGGTGCTTATAGAAATCGAGGTCGTAGCCGATGATGGTGCAGACCGGCGCCTTCATCGTCTTGTCGCGGTTGCCTTCCGAGAGGTGTGGCTTGAGCTTCTCCTTGGCCTCGCGCGACTTCACGAAGAGGAAGCGCGCCGGACTGCAATTGGCGGAGGTCGGCGCAAGCTTCACCAGATCGACGATCGTGTGCAGGAGCGCGTCGGGGACGTCCCCGTCGAACCAAGCGTTATGCGTGCGCGCTTCGCCGAAGAGTTGGGCGAGGCAGGGCTCGGGAAGCGCGTCCGTCAAACCGGGCGGACCTCTTGCACTTCGGGAATGAAGTGCCTGAGCAGGTTCTCGATGCCGTGGCGAAGCGTTGCCGTCGAGCTCGGGCATCCCGAGCAGGCGCCGCGCATATGCAGGAACACCACGCCGTCGCGGTAGCCCTGGAAGGTGATGTCACCGCCGTCCTGAGCGACGGCCGGGCGCACGCGGGTCTCGAGCAGCTCCTTGATGGTCTTGACCGTCTCCTCGTCCTCAGGGGCGAAGAACTCGCCTTCAGCGTAACTCTCGGATCCCGACTGCTCGCCCTCGGTGACCGCCTCGCCGGAGAGGTAATGCTCCATGATGGCGCCGAGAATAGCGGGCTTCAAATGCTGCCATTCGCCGTCGCTCTTGGTCACGCTGATGAAGTCTGTGCCGAAAAAGACGCCGGTCACGCCGTCGATCTCGAACAGGCGGGAGGCCAAGGGCGAGTCCTTGCTCTCTGCGGGAGCGAGGAACTCGAGCGTCCCCTGATCGAGCACGGGCCGGCCCGGTATGAATTTCAGGGTGGCTGGGTTGGGCGTCGCTTCGGTCTGGATGAACATCGGTTGTCTCTTTAGGCTCCTAACGCGCGAACCCGGGCAAGGTCGCAGGCGCCAGCTTAGAACGGTTCTAGGGCATACTTGGCTTCAAACGGCCCAAAGTCAAGGCTGCGGGCGAGACTAACCCATTCCGTGAGCCGCTCTGACAATGCTACGGTTGGGTTGTGTGTTGCGCCCGCCGGCAGGCAATCGGCTGTTGCGCCGCGTGGGAGGGTCAATGCGCTTCTTATTGGCTTTGCTGCTCCTCGCCGTCTCGGGCTCGCAGGCTTGGGCGACCGTCAAATTCTGCAACAATTTCGAGCACCCGGTCCAGTTCGCGGTGGCGTTTCAGGACCAGGACGGCTGGGTCTCCGAGGGTTGGATCAGCGTCGCGCCGAAGGCCTGCCAGACCGACAGCAAGCACGCCGACCTCACCGAATTCTACTGGCGCGGGGAGACCGACTGGATCAAGACCAAGGGCGGCCGAACGCAGTGGTCATGGGGCAAGGACCGCCAGTTCAACGTCAAGGACGGCTCCTTCACGCTGAAAAATTCCGATGAGACGCTCAAGGGCGCTCACCTCGTCGGCTTTATCGGTCCGGTGAAAATCAACGCGCCGTCGATCGCGGTGACGCTCACAATTGTCGATGCGAAAGGCACGATGACGGAGATCGCCAGCGAAGCCGCCTCCCTGAAATCCGACCCCGACTATCAAGCGTGCCAGACCGCCTCCGGTGACGAAGCGTTGGCAGCCTGCGACCGGGCTATCGGTGCTGGCAAATTCAGCGAGAAGCTATTGGCCAATCTGCATCTCAATCGCGGCGTCGAGCGCGAAGCGAAGAAGGATCTCGACGGTGCGCTGGCGGACTACGAGGAGGCGATCCGCATCGATGCTACGGCAGCTCTGGGATACGCGAATCGGGCCGGCCTTCGCTACAAGAAGCGGGAATACGACGCTGCCATTCAGGATCTCGACAAGGCTATCGAGCTCGATCCCAATTACCTCAGGGCCTACACCGACCGCGCTGACGCTTACCGCGAGAAAGGCGATCTGAGCAAAGCCATCGAGGACTACAAGAAGGCGCTCACCCTCAATCCCAGCGATCAGAAGAAAGCGAGAATCGAGAACGCCCTTTCCAACGCCTATGTCGATCGCGGCGTCGACCAGAAAGAGGCAAGCGCCGAACTCGCCGATTATGACGAGGCCCTGCGGATCAACCCGAATAACGTGACCGGCCTCAACAACCGGGGCGCGGTCTATACTTTGAAGGGAGAGTACGACAAGGCCATCCAGGATCTGGAC
>DASYIU010000327.1:0-12664 GCA_035997285.1 Methyloceanibacter sp.
TTCGGCGGGCGTCAAGAAAGCCTCTCCTCAATCAGTCGGGTGGCAGGGAATAGCGCGATCCGCTAGGTTGCCGCCGCCTTAGGCGCCAAAGGGCTGACGTTTTTTAGCCTTCTGCGCCGCCTAGACTCTTTCACCCCATAACGGAACTCTCGCGTAAAGAAGCGCGTCGCCCAAGGAATATCGGAATGACCGTCAGAAAAGTCACCCCATGGATGATCTCATGCGTGGCCGTCGCCTGCCTCACCACGGTTGGATTCGTTCTCAAGTCTCCTGACGCTGCGCGAGCGGCTTCACTCGAGATCCAGCTTGCCGGGGACGCGCCCGGCGCCCCCAGCGAGTCCGCAGGCGAGCCCGCCTCCTCTCAACCCGGGTCCGCCGCCGAGGAGCCTGCCGATGCGGCTGCCGGCGGCGAGGCGGCGACTCCAATGCAACATACGCCGCCGATCAAGTTCATGACGGTCGACTATCAGGACGCGGGCCAAGATACGGGCAAAATGAAACTTGCCGGAACTGCGGGGCCCGGGACGACCCTCTACCTCTATTTCGACGATCAGCCGTTTTCCAAGCTTGTTGCCGACGGCGAGGGCAAATGGAGCCTTGAGAGCGACATGAAGCTCGAGACCGGTAGGCACACATTCCGCGCCGAGCAATATGAGGAGTCGGGGATGCTTGCCGCGCGAGCGCTGGTGACCATCGAGCGCGTCCCGCCGGGTGCGGTCCCGGAGGGAGCCGGGCCGGGAGGCGCTCCGACGCCTGAGCAGACGACGCATTGACCGGGCTCATCATGCCCGGTCGGCACGCGCGACAGGGCGATGAGGAGGTGCGGACCGAAGCCGTTCCGGATGGAGCGGCTGAACCCGCGTCTAGGGACTGACGTTCATAACGAAGACGCAGGGGCATGACGCGCCTCGCGAGGGACATCGGCATGATCGGCAGCAAACTTATCCCATGGGTGGTCTTGGGCGCGGGCGTGGTCTCGGTCGCCGTGGCTCTGGTCTATTTCTATGGCCCGAGCCTCAATTCGCCGCCCACCGCCGAGCAGGTGCCCGCGGCACAGCCTGCTGCCTCACAGGCCGAGACTCCTGCCGAGCAGCAGCCGAAGCCTCAGGCCGAGGCCACCGGTGCCCTCGAGCCGCCATCGAAGCCCATGACGGTACCGAGCTTCGACGTCGTCCTCGTCGAGCCAAGCGGCGAGGGCGTGCTCGCCGGCCGCGCCGAGCCCGGCTGGAGTGTGAGTGTGGAGAGCGGCGGAACGAAAGTGGCCGAGGCCACGGCCGACGAGCAGGGCGAGTGGAGCATCGTCTTGGAGAAGCCGTTGCCGGCGGGCGATCATGCGCTCTCTTTGAAGACCACCTCGCCCGACGGGACGCGCGCGTTGTCCTCGCAGCAAACCGTGTCCGTCGCCGTGGCCAACGCCGAGACGAAGGAGGTCGCGGCTCTTCCCCAAGCGGAAAAACCTGCACCTCCGGCAGCGAGCGAGGAGCCGCCAAAGGAGCCTCCGGGGGCCGTGGCGGCCGCGCCGCAAGCCGAGGCCGCGAGGCCGGCGCCAGCCCCGCCGGCAGAGGCGCCAAAGACCGAGGCGGCAGAACCCGCGCCGGCGCCCCAAATTGCCGAGGTCGAGACTGGAGGGAAGCCTGCGGGAGCCCAAAGTGCGGGCGCGGGCGAGCCGTCACCCTCGCCTCCAGCGCCTGGAACAAAGAGCGAGGCGCCGTCGCCAAGCCCACCCCAGGCGACGATCGTCATCAGAACGGTCGACTACCAAGACACTGGCGCCGACACGGGAAAGATGAAGCTTGCCGGCACGAGCGATCCCGGTGCGGCGATCCAGCTTTATTTCGACGACAAGCCCTTTGCCAACGCGATCGCCGACCGCGCGGGCCGATGGAGCGCCGAGACCGACATGAAGCTTGGTGCGGGCCAGCATACCTTCCGTGCCGAGCGGTATGACGAGACGACGCATCTGATGGCCGGGCAAGCGGTGGTCACTATCGAGCGACGAGCGCCGCAAGTGGCTGCCAAGGCGCCCCCGCCGACTGCACCGGCGCCGGCGCCGAGCGAGGCCAAGCCGGGCGAGACCGCTCCTAGCCCTGCCGCGTCACCGCAGGTGGCAGCCGTCGAGACGGGAACCGCAGAGGCGGCCCCGGAGCGGATCGCGCATCACAAAAAGGCGCGGTCCGGCGTCTACACCATCCGCCCCGGCGATACGCTCTGGGACATCGCCAAGCGCTATCTCGGCGGCGGCTGGCGCTATACCTCGATTTATCACGGCAATCGCCATGTCATCCGCGATCCGGACCGGATCGTTCCGCAGCAGAAGGTGAAGATGCCGAAGCGCTGACGCGCTTGGCGCGGGGGCGCCCTGCGACTATATCTTGCGGGAATAGGGGCAGCGGCTTGACGCTGCCCTTTTTGCCGCGGCAACGCGCTGATAGAAGCGAGCATTGATGCAAGACCGGCTGCCGCAATCGAGAAGCGACGCCGTGCTTCAGGCGCGGACGGGGCACATCACCGTCTTGCGCGAGCTGCTTCCCTATATTTGGCCGGCCAACCGGCCCGACTTGCGGCTGCGTGTGATCTTCGCCCTGGGCGCGCTGGTGGTGGCCAAGGTCATCACCCTGGCCGTGCCCATCGCCTACAAGGCCATCGTTGATGCGCTCACCGGCAACGCGAGCGCTGGCGAGGTCACCGGGCTTTCCGCCTTCGGGCTTGCCGCCGTCCCGGCCATGCTGATCATCGCCTATGGCGTCGGCCGGGTGCTGATGGTGGTGTTCACACAATTCCGCGACGTGTGGTTCACCGCGGTCGCCCAGCATGCCGTGCGCGCCCTCGCCAAGCGCACTTTCCGGCATTTGCACGCACTGTCGCTCCGCTTCCACCTCGAGCGCCGCACCGGAGGGCTGAACCGCGTCATCGAGCGGGGCGTCACCGGGGTCGACACCATCGTGCGCATGGCGATCTTGAACTCGATCCCGACCGCGGTCGAACTCGTCATGATCTGCGGGCTGGTCGCTTATTATTTCGGCTGGATCTACGTCGTGGTCGTCTTCCTCACAGTGGCCTTCTACGTGACCTTCACCTTCTGGGCGAGCGAGCGGCGGATCTCGATCCGGCGCGACATGAACGATTCCGACACCGAGGCGCATTCCAAGGCGGTCGATAGCCTACTCAACTACGAGACGGTGAAATATTTCGGCAACGAGGAGCTCGAGGCGCGGAGATTCGATTCCTCCATGGCGCGCTACGAGAAGGCGGCCATCCGCACCTATACCTCGCTCGGCGTGCTCAATAGCGGCCAGGCGATCATCTTCACGCTGGGGACCGTTGTCTGCATGCTGCTCGCGGCGCGCGACGTCACCAACGGCGCGCTCACCATCGGCGGCTTCGTCATGATCAACGCGATCCTGATGCAGCTCTATGTCCCTCTCAACTTCATGGGCATGGTCTATCGCGAGATCAAGCAGGGGTTGATCGACATCGAGACCATGTTCGCGCTGCTGCACGAGGCGCCGGAGATCGTCGACCGGCCGGGCGCCAAGCCGCTCCGCGTCAAGCGGGGCGAGATCAAGTTCGAGAACGTATCCTTCGCCTACGACCCCGAACGGCCGATCCTGAAAGATGTGAGCTTCGAGGTGCCGGCGGGGAAGATGGTGGCCATTGTCGGACCGTCGGGCGCGGGCAAGTCCACCATCTCGCGCATCCTGTTCCGCTTCTATGAGCTTTCCCGCGGCCGGGTGACCATCGACGGTCAGAACATCAGGGACGTGACGCAAGCCTCGCTTCGCGCCGCTATCGGCATGGTTCCGCAGGACACCGTGCTGTTCAACGATACGATCGAGTACAACATCCGCTATGGCCGGCCCGAGGCCGGCGACAGCGAAGTGCGGGAGGCGGCCCGGCTGGCCCAGATCCACGCCTTCATCCTGACGCTGCCGCAAGGCTACGACGCGCTGGTCGGCGAGCGCGGCCTGAAGCTCTCCGGCGGCGAGAAGCAGCGGGTCGCCATCGCCCGCACCATCCTCAAGTCGCCGCCGATCCTGATGCTCGACGAGGCCACCTCGGCGCTCGACAGCCATACCGAGAAAGAGATCCAGGACGCGCTCGAGCGGGTGGCGCGGGAGCGCACCAGCCTGGTGATCGCCCACCGGCTGTCTACCGTCGTCCACGCCGACAACATCATCGTGCTCGACCTTGGCGAGATCGTTGAGCAGGGCACCCATCTCGAGCTGCTCACCAAAGGCGGCCTCTATGCCAGCCTGTGGGCGCGCCAGCGCGAGGCCGATGAGGCGCGCGAGCGGCTTGCTCAAGTGCTCGACGAGGACGTGCTCCCGGAATCCCGGGCAGCCGAACGGCTGGAGGACGAAGCCCTTGCGTCAACCTGAGCAAAGCACCTCCGCCGCATGACCGACCGGCATAGCCTCCTCGACAGCATCACGAAGGCGTTCGTCCCCGTTCACCGGGAAGGGCATAAGTTCATCTTTGCCTTCGGCCTCGTCACGCTCTTCTTATTCGTGGTGGCACCGCCGCTAGGCTGGCTTGGCGCGATCGCCACGGCCTGGTGCGCCTATTTCTTCCGCGATCCCGACCGAGTGACACCGTCGCGCGACGGCCTCGTGGTGAGCTCGGCCGACGGCAGGATCGTTGCCGTCGCCGAGGTCGTGCCGCCGCGTGAGCTTGATCTCGGGAGCGAGAAGCGGACGCGCGTTTCGGTGTTCCTCTCCGTTCTCAACGTGCATATCGTGCGCGCGCCGGTAGCGGGGCGTATCGTCAGGAGCCATTACGTGCCGGGCGCCTTCCTCAACGCAGAGCTCGACAAGGCGAGCGAGGAGAATGAGCGGCGCGCCCTTGTCATCGAGACGGAGACAGGCGAGAAGGTCGGGGCGATGCTGATTGCCGGGCTGATCGCGCGGCGGATCGTGACTTTCGTGGGCGAGGGCGCTAGCGTGGCAAGAGGCGAGCGGATCGGCCTCATCCGCTTCGGCAGCCGCGTCGATGTCTACTTGCCGGCAGGCGCGCGCCCCGTGGTGGCAGTGGGTCAGATCGCGATCGGCGGCGAGACGGTGCTGGCAGACCTTGCGCGGAACGAGGGCGCGCGTGAGCTAGCCTCAGTGGACCAGTCAGACAGGGTGCATGGGTAGGCGCGAAATGTTTCCTCCCTTCGATCCGGAACGCGACGACCGCAAACGGCGCCAGTTCGTCTTCGCCCGCGGGCAGGTGCCGGTCAGGGTGCTGATCCCCAACATGTTCACCCTGGTCGGACTCTGCGCGGGCCTCACCGCCATCCGCATGGGGATCGAGCATCGCTGGGATTTGGCAGTGGCGCTGCTCGTGTTCGCCGCCTTTCTCGACGGCATAGACGGCCGCGTGGCCCGCCTGCTCAAGGCCTCCTCGCGTTTCGGCGCCGAGCTCGACAGCCTCGCCGACTTCGTCAATTTCGGCGTGGCGCCCGCCATCATCATGTTCAACTGGGCGCTCGACGACCTGAAGAGCCTGGGCTGGATCGCCGTGCTGGTGTTCGCGGTCTGCTCGGCGCTCAGGCTCGCCCGCTTTAACGTATCGCTCGACCGGACCGACCTTCCGGCCTGGAAGAGCAATTATTTCGTTGGGGTGCCGGCGCCGGCCGGGGCCCTGATCCTGCTCCTGCCCATCTATGCCCAGGATCTCGGACTGCACCTGCCGAGCCTGACCCCGCTCGTGCTGTTCTATACACTCGGCATCGCCCTCCTCATGGTGAGCAACGTGCCGACCTTCTCGGGCAAGCTGATCGGGCAGAAGATCGCGCGCGAATACGTGCCGCCCGTGTTCGTGCTGGCTGCGCTGTTCGTGGCGATGCTCTTGACCTATCCCTCGCTCACCCTCGCCGTGGGCTCTTTGGCCTATCTGGCGGTGATCCCGCTCTCCGCCTATCGCTATCTCGCCGAGGAGCGCAAAGCCGCCCAGGCCGCTAAAGCCCAGAACGGTAAGGGCCGCGCGCCCGGCGACCATGCGAAGGGGGCGCCGCAGCCTGCCGCCGGCACGACCCCAGGGGCCGAGCCATGAAGCAGCGCCTCTCCACCTATCTCCGGCAGCTCGAGGCCGAGAGCATCCACATCATGCGCGAGGTCGCCGCCGAGTTCCGCAATCCGGTGATGCTCTATTCCATCGGCAAGGACTCCTCGGTGATGCTGCATCTCGCGCTCAAGGCCTTTTATCCGGCCAAGCCGCCGTTCCCGCTGCTCCATGTGGACACCACCTGGAAGTTCCGCGAGATGATCGCCTTTCGCGACCAGGAGATGCGGCGGCTCGGCCTCGACCTCATCGTGCATATCAACGAGCAGGGCGTGAAGGACGGCATCTCGCCCATCACTCATGGCAGCGCGCTCTATACCGACATCATGAAGACCGAGGCGCTGAAACAGGCGCTCGCTGCGCACGGCTTCGACGCGGCCTTTGGCGGCGCCCGCCGCGACGAGGAGAAAACGCGCGCCAAAGAGCGGGTGTTCTCCTTTCGCAACGCCGCGCATAATTGGGACCCTAAGCGGCAGCGGCCCGAGCTTTGGCATCTCGCCAACACCAGGATCAGGCCGGGCGAAGGCATGCGGGTGTTCCCGCTGTCGAATTGGACCGAGCTCGATGTGTGGACCTACATCTATCTCGAGGCCATTCCCGTGGTGCCGCTCTATTTCGCGGCCGAGCGGCCGGTCATCGAGCGGGGCGGCATGTTGATCATGGTCGACGACGAGCGTCTCCCCATCGACCCCGGCGAGAAGGTCGAGATGGCGCGCGTGCGCTTTCGCACGCTTGGCTGTTATCCCTTGACCGGCGCGCTCCGCTCCGACGCGACGACATTGTCGGAGATAATCGAGGAACTGGTCGCCACCCGTTTCTCCGAGCGTCAGGGCCGCGTCATCGACCACGATCAGTCGGGCTCGATGGAGAAGAAGAAGCAGGAGGGCTACTTCTGATGCCGCGTTTGAGCGTTGTCGGCAGCGAGCGGAAGAGCGCAAACGAGCGGGTCGATGCCCGGCTGGCAGCGGAGGAGAACCGCGGGCTGCTGCGCTTTCTCACTTGCGGCAGCGTCGACGACGGCAAGAGCACGCTGATCGGCCGGCTGCTCTATGATTCGGCGCTCGTCTACGAGGATCAGGTGCGCAGCGCCGAGCACGACTCGCGCCGTCCGGGCGCCGGCCGGGGAGGGACGCTCGACCTTGCCCTCCTCATCGACGGGCTGCAGGCCGAGCGCGAGCAGAAGATCACCATCGACGTCGCCTACCGCTATTTTTCCACGCCGAGGCGCAAGTTCATCGTCGCCGACACCCCTGGCCACGTGCAGTACACGCGCAACATGGCGACAGGCGCGTCGAATTGCGATTTCGCCGTGCTGCTGGTCGATGCGCGGAGCGGTTTGCTCACCCAGACCCGCCGGCACGCCTGCATCCTGTCGCTGCTCGGCATTGGCAAGATCGCGCTTGCCGTCAACAAGATGGACCTGGTCGATTTCGATCAGGCGCGCTTCGAGGCGATCGCCGAGGACTTTGCCAGCTTCGCGAGTCCGCTCGGATTCGAGTTGATGACCCCGATCCCGCTCTCGGCGCTCAGGGGCGACAACGTGATCGCCCCGAGCGCTCATATGCACTGGTATCACGGCCCCACACTGCTCGGGCATCTCGAGACGGTGGATACCGCGCGGGAAGAGGGGGAGCGGCCGTTCCGCTTCCCGGTGCAGTGGGTGAACCGGCCGCATCTCGATTTCCGCGGCTATGCCGGGACGGTGGCGAGCGGCAAGATCAGGCGCGGCGACGAGGTGGTGATCCATCCTTCGGGCCGGTCCGCCCATGTGGCGCGCATCGTCACCGCCGGCGGCGACCTCGAAACGGCGCATGAAGGCGATGCGGTGACGCTGACCTTCGCCGAGGAGGTCGACGTGAGCCGCGGCGACATCATCGCCCTTCCGGCTGCCGCTCCCTCGATCGCCGATCAGATCGCGGCAAGGCTCATTTGGTTCGACGAGGAGCCGATGCTGCCGGGCCGGGCCTATACGCTCAAATGCGGCTGCCAGACCACGACGGCGACCGTCTCAAGCCTCAAATACAAGCTCAATGTCGACAATCTCGACCACGTGGCGGGCAAGACGCTCGAGCTTAACGAGGCCGGGTCGTGCAATCTAAGTATCGCCAAGGCCATCGCTTTCGACCCCTACGCGGAGAACACCGACACCGGCTCCTTCATCCTGATCGACCGCTTCACCAACGCCACGGTGGCTGCAGGCATGATCGAGTTCGGCCTGCGCCGCGCCACCAACATCCAGTGGCAAGAGCTCTTCGTCGATAAGACGGCGCGCGCCGGTCTCAAAGGGCAGAAGCCTTGCGTCTTGTGGTTCACCGGGCTGTCAGGCGCCGGCAAATCGACCGTCGCCAATACCCTTGAGAAGCGGCTGCACGCCATGGGGCGGCACACCTACATGCTCGACGGCGACAATGTCCGTCATGGCCTCAACAAGGATCTCGGCTTCACCGATGCCGACCGGGTGGAGAACATCCGCCGCGTGGCGGAGGCGGCAAAGCTGTTCGTCGATGCCGGCCTCATCGTCATGGTCTCGTTCATCTCGCCCTTCCGCTCGGAGCGGCGCATGGCGCGGGACCTGTTCGCGGACGGCGAGTTCATCGAGGTTTTCGTCGATACGCCGATCGAGGTGTGCGAGGCGCGCGATCCCAAGGGGCTCTACCGCAAGGCGCGCGCCGGCCTCATCGCCAATTTCACCGGCATCGATTCTCTCTATGAGCCGCCCGAGGCGGCAGAGCTGACGATCGACACGAGCGAGGCGACCGCCGAGGTCCTCGCCGAGGCCGTGCTCAAGGAGTTGCGGCGCCGTCACGTCGTCTAGAGGCGATCCGCAAAGATCGTGCCCGGCCCTAAATTACCGGCCGCAGCCGCGATTCCCCCCGATTTGGTTCCCTCGGATGAGCGGCTGCGGCCTTCCTCGCGCTAGTCGGACGGACCTGATCCCGAAAGACTAGCGAGGGTCTTCAAGCGCTCGGCGGCTTTCGCGTTTCCCTTTTGCGAGGCTTGCTCGTACCAGCGTTGCGCGCGCGCGGGATCGGCGCCCATGCCGCGCGCTCCAAGCGCTGACAGCGTGTCTTGATCAAAGGTGCGGGCGAGCTCGTAGGCCGCATCGCTCTGCCCGCGCTCGGCGAGGTGCCGGAGGAGGAGCCGCGCCGCGGCGATGTCGCCTTCGTCGAGGAGGCGCTTTGCCCTCTCGAGCAGCACGGCGGATTGCGCCGGGAGAACGGGCTCCTCTGCGGTATGGGGTCTGAATGGCACGTCGAGAAGGGCCGCGGCCCAACTCACGTCCGGACCGAATGTCCGCGCGGCCTCGACGCGCAGCACGAGGCTGCGCCGTGATTGCGGCGCGTTATCCGAGTCCAGCACATAAATCTCAAGCGGGTAGTCGCCGCTTGCGGCCGCGCCGATGGACAGGGTGAGATCGGAGACTTCCGCGTCTTTCACGAACCAGGTTCCGATCCTGCTGCGCCGGCCTGCGGAAAGCTCAGCCCCGGGGGGAAGCCCGCGGAGCAGGAGGTAGCGGGCGTGGCTGCGCGGCAGGAGTGGTGCCAGCGCAAGCGGCCGGCCGCTCGTCGCCAGGATCACTTGAGCGGCGGCGGCCTCGCTCGAAGGAGAAGCGCTTGCCCGCGCTACCGCCGGAATGAGCATCGGCTCGCCCTTTGCGGTGTGGTTTGCCGTCATGGCAGCGAGCTCAAGCCGGGCGGGCGCGCCATATCCGTCCGGCCTTTGCCAGGCGATGGAGGTTGAGCGCGAAGGAGGCCGGTTGTCGCCATTGGCCGGTCGGGGTGCGGTGAAGTTTGTCACCAGCACGACGCCGCCGAGGGTGAGCAGGAAGGCTGCGGCGAGGGAGCCCGCGACGAGCAGGGTTGCCTGGCGCTGCCGCCGGTAAAATTCGCGGACCAGCGCCTGCACATGGACTTGCGGGGCGACCCAAGACGCCACCGGATCGAGCAGCGTCCCTGCCGCGAAGGCGTCGGCGTCACCGAGGCTGTCATCGTGGCGATCCCATGCAGCCGTACCCGCGTCGTGCAGGAGGGCGTCGTCCTCCGTCAGCCGCAGTTCGCCTAAGTCCTGCGGGGTGCCTCGCGAGGGAAGCTTGAATGCGCCGAAAGCGTCCTCGCTGACGGCCAAGGCATTGAGGCGCGCCACGAGCGACCGGGGACAGGTGATCTTGACCGGGCCCTCGATTATCCCGGTGAACGAAGGCGCAGCAAAGCTTGTCCTATCGAACTTCTCCATTGGGTCTGGAAACGGCGCAGCCGCATTTAGCAGTGCTGAGCGAAGTAGTGCGTTCGCTCGATGCACGGGGTGCCAATCCGGCCGCTCGGCCGCAGGCGTGGTGGAACCGATCATGATCTTGCTCCCTGACTCGACCGCGCGCGTGCCCCACGCGCGGTTACGCTCCCCGTTCCCCTATGCCGCGCGCCCGTGCCCGTGAGTGCGCTCGACTCCAATGAACTAGCCAACCCTCCTTCTGTTCCCTCGTTCCGTCTCTACGCGCGCTAGCGTTCGTTGCCGCGTTGCCATTCGATGAAATGCTTGAACAATGCCTCCTTCTGGTCCGCGCTCAGGCTCAGGCTGTCCGGCAGCACCGGGGCTTGAGCCGTGCTTGCGTTGGCCACGATCGGCTTGGCAGCCTCGCCCGGAGGCCGCGTTAGCCAGGCCTCGGCGGCGCGGGTTCGTTTGAAGCCGGGCAGGCTGGCCGCGAGATTGACCTCGCGCCATTTGGGATGCCGATCAGGCGCCTGAAGCTCGGCAAAGCGGGAAAAGAGCGTATCGACGAAGCGGGCGACGCGCTCGGGCGAGCCCGGCTCGCTCTTTGATTTTGCGGCGAGGAGCACCAGGCCGGTGGCCACCGCCGGAAGCTCTTCGCCAGGCTGCACCAGGTTGGGATAGTCGTCAGCCGCGAAATGCGTCGGCAGATAGGTGGCCTCAAGCGCGGCGCCGAAGGGGATCGGCACGAGATGGATGCCGAGATTGGCCGGGATGCCGCTGACGAGAGGCGAGGGCTTGCCGCCGACGATGACGACCGCGGAAATCGCCCCTTGCTTCAGCTGCTCGAGGCTTGCGCCGGCGTCGAGGCGCGAAGGCTCAACCGCAATCCCGAGGGCCTTAAACAGCGCGGCGGCAGTGATCGCCGAGCCTGACCCAGCCGGCCCGAAACTCACTTTTTTGCCGGCGAGGTCGGCAAGGCTGCCGATTTCGGCGCGGGCCAGGACGTGGACCTCTTGCGGGTAAAGCCTGGCGACGAGCTCGAGCCGGTCGGCGAGATTCGCGCCTCCAGCCTCGGCTGCCGCAAGGGCGTCGATCGAGACGAAGGCGATATCGACGTGAGGATCGTTGAGCAGAAGCGCAATGTTGCCGGCGCCGGCGTCGCCGAGCAGGGGAAGGACGCGGCTGCCTGAGTCTTCGGCGAAGAGGCTGGCCATGTCGGCTGCGAGCACGGTCTCCGATCCCGCAGGAGCACCTGCGATCAGACCGAGCCAAGCGGTTTCAGCCTTCGCTTGGGGGCTGGCGGCCGCCAAGAGGCCGATAAGGCCGAAACCGAGAATAAGGGACCCTGCACGCAAGACACACCCCGCGTCCCCGCTTCCGATTGGTCACAAGACGCCATGGGCCCGGCGCTTCGATGAAAAGGATGGGGCGCCATAAGCGGGCCCCCTTCATCTCGAAAACCGGGAGCCGAAGCTCCTGTCTCGCGTTCGTGCGTGTGCGTAGCCCCGTGTGGGCAGAAGGCTTTTTGTTGTTGGGCGCAAGCTTAACCCGCGACTGGGGCGCCATGTCGGCCTCAATGCGGCGAAGCCGGGGCTCCAGGACCCAAAGCTTTGGCGGCCCTTAAAAAAGGGCGCGAGTGCCGCTCTGTGACGAGGCTCACAATGGCGGCGGGAGGCGAGCGCCATCTCAGTCTCAGCCGATGGCATCCTGCCATGGCACACATTTCGTAGGAGACGAGACATGAGACGCAAATTCGTGACGATGAGCGTGGGCCTTGCCGCCTTGGCCTTGGCCTCGCTCGGGCTTGTTCCCGCCAATGCGGAATCCGAGGCCACCAACCATGACGCCGCGATCAAGGCCTGCTCGACGGTCAATCCCTCGCAGCCGGTCAAGGTCGTGAACGCGGTCGAAGACGGCAGCGGCCTCGGCTTCAGCCTGGTCTGGCTAAACGACAAGGACGGCAATCTCTGGATGTGCGACGCCGATGACGGCGGGAAGGTCTATTCCTACGCCATGGTGACGGGCGACCTGCTGGACGGTGGCGGCCCCGACATGATCGGTCTTCAGCTTGCTTCTGACGGCACCTATGACGGCCAGCCGCAGGAAATCGCGGAGAAGGTTTGTGCCGCCTATCTGACCGGCGGCGGCAAGGTGCTGGCGAGCGCCCCCGACGGGTTTGAGACAGATCCGGGCTTCGTCGTCTTCGTGGGCGGCGATGCCGGCAAGTACTATCTCTGCAACGCCACGGCCGACGCCGCGGTGTGGGCCTTCTCCCCGATCGGCCACCCGCTGACGTTCCCAGAGCAACAGAGCTAGGGCACTACGCTAGGGGGATGGTCGGGTTCGACCCCGGCCATCCCCAATTTGCGATGAGTTGAAAGCAGCGGGCGCTGAGATTCTCTCAGCACCC
>DASYIU010000328.1:0-19186 GCA_035997285.1 Methyloceanibacter sp.
GCCAGCTCCCTGATCTCGTCCTCGAGCCGCGCGATGGTCTGAGCGAAGGACAGCGACAGGCTCGCCAGCGTGGCGCGCTCGACCTTGACGCCGTGGCGCTCCATCTCGGCGAGCACCGGCGCCAGCGGGCGCTCGAGTGTCTCGTAGACCGTGGTCACGGCTTC
The DNA here is from genome assembly GCA_035997285.1 of Methyloceanibacter sp. Taxonomy (GTDB): domain Bacteria; phylum Pseudomonadota; class Alphaproteobacteria; order Rhizobiales; family Methyloligellaceae; genus Methyloceanibacter. Next base: position 165 of record DASYIU010000328.1, read on the forward strand.
GGCGGCAAGGCGAGGTTTCAGGATCAGCCAGAGCCGTAAGCCGATATCGGTCTCCTCGCCGGCATATTGGGTGGCGAGGGGGAGGGGCACGCGATCGAGCCCGACCGCGGCGCGGCCCGAGCCCCTGACCTCTTTTTGGGTCAAGCAGGTGTAACCGAGGAGATTACTGGCGAGCTGCTCCGGCAGATGCTCGGCGCGTCCGGCGTCGAGCGCGTAGGACATGAGGCAGGGATCGTCGATGGTCTGAAGCACGATGCCGTAGCGGGCGAGCGCTACCATATCGAACTTGGCGTTCTGCACGATCTTGAGCACGCTTTCGTCTTCCAGAATCGGCTTCAGCAGATCGAGCGTCTCGCGCATGGGAAGTTGGGCGATGGGGTCGCCGGCGAGATCGAGCCCGTCGCTCGCCCGGTGCGCCAGCGGCACGTAAGCCGCGTGCCCCGGCACGACCGCAAGCGCCACTCCAACCAGCTCACCTTGCATCGGATCTGACGAATTCAGCTTCACCCTGAAGGAGAAGTGGCCCTGATAGCGCGCAGCGCTCAAGAGATCGGCGAGGCGGATCGCATCGGTCACCGTGTCGTAGTTGGAGCGGTCGAAGGGGATGGCCTCGAGCTTGCCGGCACGCTCGACGGCGAGTTGTGCAGGCGTGCCGCCTTCGCTTCTAGCGGGCTCAATAACGGCTCGAGTCGCGACAAAGTCGCCCCGTGGCGAGCGGCGCAAGGGGTGGTCGTAGTCGTCCTTCTTGCGCCGCTGCGGCGCTTGTGCAGGCGTCATGCCTTCAGGAAGCTCCGCACCCAAGCCCTCTGCCACGCGGCGGAGCAGCGTGCTGAATTCGAGCCGCCGCATGAAGGCGGTCAGCGCCTCGGCGTCGGGCTGGTGCACGGCGGTTTCGGCAAGGGGCACGTCGAGGGGGACGTTGCGGTCGAGCGTGACAAGCGTCCGCGACAGTCGCGCCTGGTCGGCGAAATGGATCAGGCTTTCGCGTCGCTTGTCCTGCTTGATCTCGGCGGCGCGCGCCAGCAGCGTGTCGAGGTCCCCGAATTCGTTGATGAGGAGGGCGGCGGTCTTCACCCCGATCCCCGGCACGCCCGGCACATTGTCGCTCGAATCGCCGATCAGCGCCTGCACCTCGATGACCTTCGACGGCGGCACGCCGAAGCGCTCCACGACTTCCGCCTCGCCGATCGCCTTGTTCTTCATGGTGTCGTACATGATGATGCCGGGGCGCACGATCTGCATCAGGTCTTTGTCGGACGAGACGATGGTCACGTCGGCGCCGGCGTCCAGCGCCTGTACGGCATAGGTGGCGATCAGGTCGTCGGCCTCGTAGCCCTCTTTCTCGATGCAGGCGACGTTGAAGGCGCGCACGGCGTCGCGGACGAGCGGGAACTGGGGGATGAGGTCGCTGGGCGGCTCGGGCCGGTTCGCCTTGTAGCCGTCGAACAGATCGCTCCGGAAGGTGCGCGCGGAATAGTCGAAGATCACCGCCATATGGGTCGGCGGCGCCAGCTCTCCGGTCTCGCGCAGCAACTTCCACAGCATGCCGCAAAAGCCGTGCACGGCGCCGACCGGCAGCCCGTCTGACGGCCGCGTCAAAGGCGGCAGCGCGTGATAGGCGCGGAAGATATAGCCCGAGCCGTCGATCAGATAGACGTGGTCGCCGCGCGCGACCGCTTTGCCGGCGGGGGGAGCCTTGGTCTCAGGGATGGCCATGATGGACGGGAATATAGGGACTGGCGGGCGGCCCGTCAGTACAAGCTCATGCCAATCCACAGCCCTCGGGATGACGCAAGCGGTTAGGGCAAAGTCTCGAGCTCGGCCTGGTGGTTGGCGCTGCCCGGCGCGAAGGACTTCTCGGCGCCGCCGAAGGTGGTCTCGATATAGTCTCTGAAATAATTGTCGAGGACCGGGAAGGCCCGCGCCAGGCGGGTAAAGTCCTTCTGCGAAATCCAAAGCACGATTGAATCTTCGAGCGCCATAACGAGTCCGGTGCGCAGCGCCGATTTGAGCAGCACGCGCTCGCCGAAATGCTCGCCAGGTCCGAACAATTTCTCGAAATGCTCGCCAGTCTTGGGATTGTCGATGGTGAGCTTCAACGCGCCTTTCACCACCGTATAGAAACCGTCGATCAGCATGCCGGGCTCCAGCACCTTGTCGCCCTTGCGGTAATGGATGTAGCGGGTGCCCGGCAGCGTGGATTCGACCAGCACGATGTTGGGCGGCACGAACAGGTTCAGCACCCAGTTCACCAGCACGCGAAGCTTCGCTGCGAAGCCCGGCAGGAAGGAGAGATAGAAGCCGCGCCACAACAGCCAGGCGAGCCAGCCCGAGAGCTTGACGCCGTAGACCTCGGCCACGGCCTTGCTCATGCCGAGCGAGGCGAGCGAGCCCTTCGAGGTGTAGGCGAAGGGCTTTAGCTCGATATCCTTCGTCTTGGCCATGAGGTTGTGAGCGAGCTGCCGCCCCTCGCGCACGGCGAATTGCGCCGTCTGCGGCGCATAATGCAAGGGGTCCTCCGCGGGCTGCTCGACCAGGGGGATCTCGGCCGCATCGCCGACCGCCCACAGGCCCTCGTGCCCTGGCACCCGCATGAACCGGTCGGTCTTGATGCGGCCCCAATGCATATCGAGCCCGAGCGCCGCCACCAGCTGATTGGGACCGTTGCCGATGGTGGCGACGATGGTTCGCGTCGGAATGATGCTGCCATTGGCCAGCTCGACCGAAGTGCTCGCCGCCGATTTGGTGCCGACCCCGGTCTTGACCTCGATGCCTCGCATCGTGAGCCGTTCGGTCGCGTATTCGGCGAGGTCGGCCGGGAAGGTCGGCAGGATGCGGTCGGCATATTCGATGAGGTAGACGCGGATCTCGTCCTGCTTGATGTTGGGATAATATTTGAGCGCGCGGTGGATCAGCTCGTTCACCTCGGCCACGGTCTCCACGCCGGTGAAGCCGGCGCCGATCACGACGAAGGTGAGAAGCTGCTGCTTCAGCTCGGCGTCCCTCGCCACATCGGCCATTTCCAGGCAAGAGATGACATGCGTGCGCAAGCGATGCGCGTCGCCGAGGTGCTTCATGGTGAGCGCGTGCTCGGGCAGGCCTGGAAAACGCGTCAGGTCGACGCTCATGCCGAGCGCGATGACCAGCTCATCGTAGGGAAGATCGATGGGAATGCGCCGGAAGCCCTGGACCACCGTCACGGTCTTTTTGTCGAAGTCGATGCCCATGACCTCGGCCTGGCGTACCTGGGTATGGCGGAGCAACAGCCGCAACGGCACCACCGCATCGGAGGAATGGATGGTGGCGGCAGCGACCTCGGGCAGGAGCGGCTGGAATACGAAATAATTGTTGTTGTTGATCAGCTCTATGTCGAACGTCTCACGGCCGAGCCGCTCGAGCTCTTTGGCCGCGAACACGCCGCCAAAGCCGCCCCCGATCACCAGGACCTTCTTCTTCTCCATTGGGCTTGCCCAGTTTTGCCGTTTTCTAAGCCGCATACCTACGCCAATGCTGCACTGCGTCAAGTCGCGCTTTTGCCCAATTTGTGCGCGTTTAGGGGCCGGCGCGCGTCACGCGAAGCGGGCTGAGACGGGATTTACGCCGCCGGTGCGAGGCGAGGCAGAGGCACGAGCCGTGCCCAGGCTGGTCGCTTGAACAGGAAGCGCCAGAGTCCTCCACCACGGCGTAGAACAGCAGCGGCGTGATCGCGGCAACCGTCGTGACCGTCAGCGCCACGAGCCCTGAGGTCGAGACCGGGCGCGAATTTCAGCAGCAACGCCCGCGTCGTTGCCATCGGCAAGAAGAAGGCGAGATAGACCACGATCGAGTTCTGCCCGGCATAGCGCAAGGGCCGCGCCCCAATAGCGGGTGGAGAGGAGGGCTCGAAAGCGCGATCACCGCAAGCGCGCCGATGAAGCCGAGCCCGAGCCCGATGACGGGAAGTGCTGAGTAGCCGCCAAAGACCATGAGCGCCTCGAAGAGGGCCCAGGCCAGCAGGAAGCGGATGGCATCGCCCTTGTTGGCCGCCACCGTAGCGGCGAAGGGGAACACGTAAGGGGCGAGCACGTAGCCGGAATAGAAATGACGAAGCGCGCTTGCCTCCACCTGCCGTCCATTACGGGACGCCTGCGAGGAGCGTTGCAAGGCGGAAGCCAGACAGCTTCAGCCAGAAATCGGGAGGGCCAGTGTCGGTCGCGACCCGACCCGGCCGATCAGTCTTCTGCGGGCCTGGTTTCGCCCTCGCTTGAGTCCCCGGGCCTTACGTCCCCGCGTCTTGGGTCCCCACGTGGTGGGTCATCGAGCCCTCGCCAGGCGCCCACCAATTTGTTCGTGGCGCCGGGCTCGGCGAAGGTAACCCGCTTAGAGAGCAAGTAGCTGAAACTCATCGCGGTCAAGGACCCGGCCGCTGCCGCCAGCACCGGATAGGGGCGCCAGACCCCGCCCATCAGCACCAGCACCGAAAAGACGCAGTAGTTGAGCGACACGGTGAGGAGCTGGAAGGTCCCGTAGAGCAGCGATTGTGGAAGAGGGGAGCGCGTGCGTCCGGTAGCAACGTCCAATGCCGATGGAGCCGCCACGTGCACAGGATGGCGGTAGCAATTGCCGCCGCGCGCGCAGCAAACGGGTTCCACGCCGCGCCGTGCACCAATGTGGCCAGCACACTGGCGTCGATGAGGAATGCGAGCGAGCCCACGATACCAAATCGAATGACGTCTCTGGGCAAGAACGTCCTGCGGCTTGCGATACCGACAGATAGAACGACCGCTTCGGCTCGGCTGCCGCGGGCGCCACGCTACCCAGGAGGGCCTGCCGCGCAGCCGATGACGGCGGTCACCATCAGGCTTGCCGCCTCGAGAAATTCCGAGGTGTCTTCGCCCCCCGCGCGTTGCGCCGGGCCACGCTTAGGCCAAGGTCCATAGACGCAAGATGATGAATTTTCGAGCATCCAGCAATGTGTTCCGCGTGGCCGGGAGTGAAGCCGCGGAAACCAGAGACCGGAAGCGGCTCTTGAATTCGGGCTTCTCGCCTCTGATTTCTGGCTTCTATTGCGCCGTCGTTGCTTAAGCGAAGGCGATTGGTCTAGGTTCGAGCGGCCAAGCACCCGTAGCTCAGTTGGATAGAGCGTTGCCCTCCGAAGGCAGAGGTCACAGGTTCGAATCCTGTCGGGTGCGCCAATTCCTGCGAATGACGCCATAGCCTCGCCACGAAGAGCACGCATGGACGAATCGAAGATCGACCGCGCAGCCATGGGACGCCTGGCGAAGGCTTTGGTCTTTGTCTGCGGCCCGGATCATCCGACGACGGTGGCCTTGCGGGCGGCCGCCGAGAGCGGTTCCGAGCGAGACATCAAGAATGCCCACGCGCTGTTTCTGAGATTGAAGCCTGGAGACCGCCGGGCGGCGTTGGCCATGCTCGAGGGTTGATCTCGCGGTTCGCCGAGCGCCGGCTCCCCAGCGATCTCGCCTCTACGCGTCCGATCCGGTTCTCGCCTTGAGGCGCGCAAGATCGGACGGCGTATCGACGTCGACGAAAATGCCGTCAGAGGTGATCGCCACCTCGATCACGCGCTCCTGGTGCGGCGCCATCACCTGCTTGGCGCCCCTGTCGCCGCTGATCATCATCATCTCGGCGAAGTAGGCGGCGCCCCACAGCACGGGGTTGCCCCTCCTGCCATCACGCACCGGCACGCAGATCGCCTGGCGCGCGTCTGATGCAAAAGCTGCCATCAGCGCCTCGAGATCGCCGCTCTCGATTTCAGGCATGTCGCCGAGCAGGATGAGCGCGCCGTCGGTGTCAGCCGGCAGCGCACGCAAGCCGGTCTGGAGCGAGGTGCTCAAGCCTTGGGCATAGGCCGCGTTGTGCACGATGGTCACCTTCAGATCCCCCAGCGCCTGCTCGACACGAGGGGCTTCTAAACCAGTGACCACGATGATGGGATGAGCGCCGCTGCCAAGTGCCACTTCGGCAACGCGCGTCACGATGGGTTTGCCCTCGACAAGCTCAAGCAGCTTGTTGCGCGGCGCCATGCGCGAGGATCGCCCCGCGGCAAGCACGATCGCCGCGACCTTGAGGCCGGCAGGGGTGCTCTGGCTCGCCTTCATCGGCGGCCGTTTCCCTTGCCCCGTTGCACCGCGGTGATCTCGGCGATGATGGAAAGCGCGATCTCGGCGGCACCTTGCGCCCCGATGTCGAGGCCGATCGGGGCGTGAATGCGCTGCAGCTCGTCGCTGGGGACGCCAGCTTGCGCCAGCCGCTCCATGCGCTTGGCGTGCGTCTTCTTGCTGCCAAGCGCGCCGATATAGAAAGCGTCTGAGGCGAGCGCATAGATCAGCGCCGGGTCGTCGATCTTCGGGTCATGGGTGAGAGCGATCAGCGCGGTGCGGCCATCGACGCCGATCTTCGGCAATGCCTCGTCGGGCCATTCACCGCTTATCTCGACGTCGCCGAAACGCTCTTGTGTGGCGAACGCTGAGCGCGGGTCGACGATTACAACGTCGTAGCCGAGCGCACGCGCCATCGGCACCAGCGGTTGCGCCACATGCACGGCCCCGATGATGACGAGGCGGACGGTCGGGTTGAACACGTTGATGAAGACTTCACCCTCGCTCCCTGCCAGCGCCACGCTCTTATCGCGGCGAAACGCGTCTTCCAGCGCTGGCGCAAGGTCTCGCCCCAAAGCGCTTGCCGAATGAGCAAGCCTCCGCGCCCCGGTCGTGAGGTCAGTCACCAGCGCCACCTTGTGACGCGCCTCGACGTCGCTGATGAGCCGATGCAGCACGCCGTCAGCCGAGTGGTCGCCCACCGGGACCAGCGGCTCCACGAAGATGCGGATGGCGCCCCCGCACGCCAGCCCGACGCTCCATGCCTTATTGTCCTCGACGCCGAATTCCAGCGCCTTCGGCGTGCCGCTTGCGATCACGTCGGCCGCTTCGGTGATGACTTCGGCCTCGACGCAGCCTCCCGACACCGAGCCCAGGAAATTGCCTGCTTCATCGATGACGAGCTGGCTGCCCACCGGTTGCGGCGCCGAACCCCAGGTCTGAATGACCGTAGCAAGCGCGACCTGCCGGCCCTCGGCCTGCCAGTCGAGCGCCTTCGATAAGACGAATCGGTCCGGTGCGCTCATCGCGGAATTTGGACGCCTCGTTGTTCCGACACTTGAAGGTCGGATGCTTTCGTCTGATAATCGAACAACTTCAGCTAGTTACGCCAAATTCAGGCCTGCACTTGAAGTCAATCGACGTCGTTGGAAAATGAATGGCTAAGCCGTGCCAGCAGGGTCTCTCGGTCATTGTACTCTCCACGATTTTCGTTGTAGAGATTTTTGGGCCCGCGTTTGCCGCGATGACGCTTTAATCGTGTTGACGCGCCCGCTCCAATGCAACGGAAGTTCGGGGCGCAGCCTCTCGACGCGTAGGTTTCGCCGACGCTTGTCGCAAGACAGGACATGACGCCGTGCTCGCCTTCGGGAAGGATTAGACATGGATCGATCTTTGCGCGCGCTCGTCATGGGCGCCATCGCGGCTCTATGTGTGCTCGCGCCCGCCTGGCACGCTTCGCCCGCCCGTGCCGAGAACGCGGGCGTCAAATTCGATCCCTCCGTCCGGCCCGAGTTCAGCGAGCCCGTCGTGCTCGCGAGCAAGGATGGCGTGCTCGAGGTGACGCTCACCGCGCATCAGGGTCACGCCACCCTCGATACGGTAGCCGGGCCGGTCCAGAACATGCTGGTGTTTGCCTATGAGGTCAACCGCGGCACGGCATCTAACGGGCAGATGGCGGGAGACAATCAATATCCCGCGCCAACCTTGCAGGTCTTTCCGGGGGAGACCTTGATCGTCCATCTCGACAACGGCCTGACCGGACTGACGATCCCCGATTTCATGGATCCCAAATACACCGCGAAGGGCCGGGAGGTGCCGCTCTATCCCGAACCACTGACCTCCTCGCCAATCAACCTCCACGTTCACGGCTTGCATGTCAGCCCCAAGGGCAATTCCGACAACGTGATGCTGCACATTCCGCCGGGGCTGTCGAATACCTTCACCTATCACATCCCCAAAGACGCGCCGCAGGGTGCGTTTTGGTATCACAGCCATCTGCACACGCTAACCTCGGCCCAAACCTATCTCGGGCTCGCCGGCCTGCTGGCGATCGGGCGCACCGACGGCAACATTCCGTTGGTCACGGAGAACCGCATCCCCATCCGCAACATGGTTCTGCAATATAACTTTGTGTTCGATCGGGCCGGCGGCCTTGCACAGATCAACAATTACACTTGGTCGCAATGGGTCAACACGAACAAACCGCCGGAAGGCGATGAGCTGGCGAAGGGCACCTACCGGCCGCTGCTTGCTCCAGCCAACTTCGCGCAGTCGAAAAAGGGCGAGCAATTTTTCACCATCTGGTACTCGGGCCCGCTATCGATTGCCAACCAGCGTGGACGCTTTGAATTCATCCCGAGCAATCTGCAAAGCTTCACGGCTGGCCCTGCCGGCCCGGGCAAAGACGTGCCGGCAGACCCGGCCCTTCCTGACTATCAGCGCGACGTGCAGTTCACCGTGAACGGTCAGTTCCAACCGGTGATCAAGAGCAAGGCAGGGCAGACCGAGATCTGGGTTCTCGCCAATGTCAGCGACATCGCCTACATGCCCGTTCAACTCACCGAGACGGCAACCGGCAGTCACCCCAAGATCGCTGTCGTCGGTCAGGACGGAATTCCGTACCCCGAAGTTCACTACCCCGTCTTTGACAACGGCACGAAACTGGTCATACCGCCGGCGACCCGCTACGCCATCGCGGTGACGATGCCGGCTACCGGGGACCTGATCCTGGAGATGCCGCCGAGGGGTGGCGGCGCCGTGACGACCAGCGCACCGGGGGTGCTCTATCAGAACGACGGGACCGACAATCCGCCCGTTACACTCGGCAACGTAAGCGTCTTGCCGTCGGCGGTGAGCTATTACGACGGGTTCTTCTTCTCCCCGACCCAGATCTTGGCCAAGGCCACGACCAATGATGGTCAAGGCGTCGCGACGACGTTCGCCGAGGGACAAGCCCTCAACGCTGACACCGCGTTCGAGAACATTTCGAAAGTCACCCCCGCCTTCGAGCGGAAGTTCGTAATTTCCGGCGGATTTCTCAACGATCTCGCGAGCACGTCGGATGCCAAGGCTTTCGTCTACGCCTTCGCCGGCACGGCGTTTCCCAACGTGCCCCTGATCCAGCCGCGGCTCGGTTCGGTCGAAGAGTGGAAGTTCGTCAACAACAACAATGACGAGCATCCGATCCACATTCACGTCAACGACTTTCAAGTCATGCACTATTTCGATCCGACCATCGGTCTCGAGACCGGCCCGGAGATGTGGTACGTGGACAACGCCAACGTGCCGGCACCGACCATGGGCGCTCAGGAGGCCGTGGTTCAGCCCGGCGCGCTGACGCTGCGTATGAGCTTCGACGATTTCGACGGCCTCTACGTGATGCATTGCCATCGCCTGAACCACGAAGACAACGGGCTCATGGCGCTGATCAACGTGATCCCGGCCGTGTCGAGCTATGCGGTGGCGGTCCCCGGATCCTCGGGCCATCCCGCCGAGGTCAATGTTTACGATGGCAATGGCGACAAGCTCCTTGCCACGGTTACGCCGTTCCCAGGCTTCGAGGGAACTCCGAGCGTGGCCATGGGCGACGTTGATGACGACGGAATCCTCGACCTGGTTGTCGGGGCCGGAAAGGACCATGCCCCCGAAGTCGTCGCCTATTCAGGCAAGGCGAGCGGCGGCAAAGCTGCCTTCGCGACCGAGCTTGCGCGGTTTGACGCTTTCGCTTCGGACGCGCGGGGCGGCATCAGCGTTACTTCGACCCAGATCGACGGAACGAACGCCGACAACATCATTGTCGGCTCTGGACCCGGCATCCAAAGCGAAGTCAAAGTGTTTGGCTCCGGGCTGCCATCCTCGCCAGGCACGGCTCCGCCGCTGTTCTCGACCTTCAACCCCTACCCCAACGACAGCTCGGGCGTGAGCTTGGCCTCGGGCTTTGTCGACTTCGCGTCAGGCCGCTACAGCATCGTTACAGCTCCCGGCCCCGGCGCTCCGACGCAGGTCAAGGTCTTCAACTTCTCACTGATGACGCCGATTAAAGGTGCGCCCGTGCCGGAGAATTGCCCGGGTCCGACACAGGCTGCGGTCACGTCCGCGTTCATGCCGTTCGGCATCGGCTATCGTGGCGGCGTCTCGCTGGCCACTGGCTGGCTTACCGGAGCGCTGGGCGGCGCCGAGACGATCGTCGTTGGCCAACTGACCGGCCCCGGCACGGTGAAAGTCTATTCGAGCGGATCGTTACTGCAAGGCGGCCCCAAGACGTACTTGGACAGTGCGACGGGGCAGGGTCACGCCGTTGAGTTTACCGAGGCCATTAGCTTCAACCCATTCGACGGGACCTCCGGGGTCCGTGTGGCCACGACCAGCACAACGGTTGGTGCCGATCTGCTCGTAAGTGGCGTCGCGTCGAAGAGCGGCGTCTCGTCGAAGGAGCAGGCCGTGCAAGTTCTCAAATTCCAACTCGCCAGGCCTAGTCCTGACGCGGTCATACTGCAGGCCAAGCAACTCGGCATAGTCGTCTCGGCGGCAGGTTCGCTGCCTGACGTGCTTGGTGGCGATTAAGCGAATTGTGAGCGAAGCCTCCACACTCCTTCTTTGCACGCGGGTGCTTCCGGGCAGCGAAGCTGACTTCGCGCAATGGCAAGTACGCTGGCAGAGCGCGGTGCTCGCCGCCAAAGGTGCGCTCAGCGTCGAGTTCTGGCCGCCGGCGCCGCCGGATCAGCTGGAGACGGTGGTGGTCAATCGCTTCACATCGATCGACGCGCTGCAGAAATGGCGGCGCAGCGAGCAAAACCAGAAACTCGTCGAGCAGGCCGCGCCGCTCGTCGAAGCCGGACTGGTGATGCAGCTCGTGGGACAAGCTGCCGTCGAGTATTCGGTGCGGCACGGCGTGACCATGGTGATGGTCACCGAGATCAGGCCCGGTAAGGAAGCGGCGTATCGCGCATGGGCCGATCGCATCCAGAAACTCCAGGCAACCTTCCCCGGCTATATCGGCTCTTTCGTCCAGCCGCCGCAGTATAACGAAAGAGGCTGGACCACAGTGCTGCGCTTCGACTCGGCGGCGAATTTGGATCGGTGGATCAAGTCTAAGGAACGGGGGGCGATGGTGAAGGAGAGCGAGGACCTGGTCCAAGGCTTCCACGCCCAGCGGGTCGACACGTCGTTTCCTGGGTGGATCCCCAACGATCCCGTTACCGGCAAACAGCCCAACAAATGGAAGGCGGCGGGCCTCATCCTGCTCACGCTGTTTCCCGTCATCATGCTGGAGCTCAAATTCCTCAATCCGCAATTGGCGACGCTGAACCCGGCGGTCCGCACGTTCATCGGCAACTCCATCAGCGTCGCAGTCACCACCTGGCCGCTAATGCCGCTCGCGATTTGGATGTTCAGCGCCTGGCTATTTCCCGAAAACAAGCCGCGTTGGCTGGTGCTGACCATGCCAATCGCTTTGGTGCTCTGCTACGTCATCGAAATCGCCCTTCTATGGCACCTGCTGCTGTAGAGGGAGCGTCCGCCCGCTTGGCTGCGCTTTCCGCCGCCCAGTGAATCGGGCATTGTCGCGTCGTTGAGCCTGCCGTCTGAGCCATGAGGCGCTGGTCGTGAATCTGAACACCGTTACCGAGGTCAAGCGGCCCGCGTCGACCGAGGAAATCCCTGCTTGGCGCGAGGGCTTTGCCTGGCTCGCCGGGGGCACCTGGCTGTTCTCGACGCCGCAGATCGCCACCCACACCTTGATCGACCTTGAGAGCTTGCGCTGGCCCGCGCTCAAGGCCAACGCGGACGGACTCGAGATTGCCGCGACCTGCACCATCGCCGAGCTCGAGCGGTTTCAGGCGCCGGCGGAATGGACCTCCGCGCCGCTGTTGCGATTGTGCAGCCATGCGCTGTTGATGTCGTTCAAAATCTACAATGCCGCCACGGTCGGCGGGAATATCTGCATGTCGCTGCCGGCCGGCGCCATGATCTCGCTCACGGCGTCGCTCGAAGGCACTTACACGCTGTGGCCGCGAGACGTGAAGCCGCGCAAGGTCGCCGCGCTGGATTTCGTCACCGGCAACCATATGAATGTGCTTGAGCCGGGGGAGCTCTTGCGCAGCATCCATCTCCCGGCCAGCGCGCTCACCAAGCGCTTCGCCTTCCGCCGCAACTCGCTCACCCATCTCGGGCGGTCCGCCGCGCTCATAGTCGGAACGAAGAGCAAAGGCGGCAATGACCTGACGCTGACCATCACCGCCTCGACGCCAAAGCCGGTGCAGTTGCATTTCGACCGCATGCCGTCCTCGGGTGCTCTGCACCACGCGATCGCCGCCGCTATCCCGGATGCAGGCTGGTTCGACGACGTGCACGGCTCCGCGCCCTATAAGCGCCATCTCACCTATTACTACGCCGAGCAGGTCCGGGCGGAGCTCGCCGCGACATGAACCTCACGGTCAACGGCAAGAAACTCTCGGCTGAGCCCGCGCCAGGCCAGTGCTTGCGGACCTATCTACGCGAGCACGGCTGGTTCGGCGTCAAGAAGGGCTGCGACCAGGGCGATTGCGGCGCCTGCACCGTCCATATCGACGGCAAGCCTTTTCACTCGTGCCTGGTGCCGGCCTTTCGCGCCGCCGGGCGGGAGGTGACGACCATCGAGGGACTGGCGAAGGACGGCAAGCTGCACCCCCTGCAGCAGGCCTTTCTCGATGCGCAGGCCTTTCAATGCGGCTTCTGCGCCGCCGGCATGATCATGACCGCCGCCACCCTCGACGATGAGGAGCGGCAAGACCTGCCGCGTGTCCTCAAGGGCAATTTGTGCCGCTGCACCGGCTATCACAGCATCGACGATGCGCTGCACGGCGTCGTCAATGTCGAGGAGGACGTCGCCGGAGAAGCTTGTGGCAGAAGCCTGCGCAATCCGTTCGCCGAGGCGATCGTCACCGGCAAGGCGCACTACACGCTCGATGTGCCGGTCGAGAATGCACTGCATCTGAAAGTACTGCGCTCACCGCATCCCCATGCGCGCATCAAGTCTATCAAGCGCGATAAGGCTCTTGCCGTCCCCGCCGTCGTCGAAATCTTCACCTGGGAGGACGTGCCGCGCAAGCTCTACTCAACGGCGACCCATGAGGATCATCTCGTGGACCCCGACGACACCTACATGCTCGACAATGTTGTCCGCTTCGTCGGCCAGCGGGTCGCGGCCGTCGTGGCCGAAACCGAGGGCGCCGCGGAAGAGGCCTGCCGCCTGCTCGAGGTCGACTACGAGCTCCTGCCCCCGGTGTTCGATCCGGAAATTGCGATGACGCCGGGCGCACCGATCTTGCACGAGAAGAAGAGCGTGGCCTTTCGTGACAACGTCTATGTCGACATTCATGGCGAGCTCGGCAGTGTCGAGCAGGGCTTTAAGGAAGCCGATGCCATCCACGAGATGACCTATTCGACCTCGCGGGTGCAGCACGTTCATCTGGAGATGCACGGCTCGCTTGCCTGGAGGGGGGCCGATGGCCGGCTGCATGTGCGGACGAGCTCGCAGGCGCCGTTCATCGCCAAGCAGAAGCTCTGCTATCTGTTCGGGCTATATGACCGCCACGTCCATGTCTTCACCGAGCGCATTGGCGGCGGTTTCGGCGGCAAGCAGGAGATGATTTCCGAAGATTTGTGCGCGCTCGCCACGCTCAAGACCGGCCGCCCGGTGATGTGGGAGTTCACCCGCCAGGAGCAATTCATCGGCGCCACCACGCGCCATCCGATGACCACGCATGTGAAGCTTGGCGCCAAGCGTGACGGCACGCTGACCGCACTTCAGGTGCGCGTGGTGTCCAACACCGGCGCCTATGGCGGCCACGGTGGTGAGACGCTGGCCGCCGCGCTTGGCAGTCCGATCGCCGCCTACCGCTGCCCCAACAAGAAGGCCGATGGCTACGCCGTCTATACCAATATGGTTCCGGCCGGCGGGTTTCGCGGCTACGGCGCCTCGCAGACCACTTTCGCCATCGAATGCGCCATGGACGACCTGGCGAAGTTGCTGGGGATAAACCCGTTCGAGATTAGGCGCATCAATAAGGTACGGGAGACCGACCGGATCGAGTCGATTTGGAAGGATCCGTCCGATGCCTTGTTCGGCAGTTACGGTGTCGATCAATGTCTCGATCTGGTCGAGAAGGCACTGGCAAGCGGCCGGGGATTGCCCAAGCCCGAAGGCGAGGATTGGCTGGAGGGGACCGGCGTTGGACTCGCCATGCTGGAATCCGGTCCCCCGACCGAACACCGCTCAGGCGCCGAGATGCGGCTATTGGCTGACGGCAACTATCATCTTGCGGTCGGCTCCACCGAAATGGGCAACGGCTCGACCACCTCCCACCGTCAACTGGCCGCATCCGTGCTCGACACGCGCGCCGGCAACATTGCCATCATCAATGGCGACACCGACCAGACACCCTACGACACCGGCACGTTCGCCAGCACCGGGACGGTCGTGGCTGGCCAGGCTGTTGAGAAGACCGCACTTGCGCTCCGCGACAACATTCTCGACTACGCGAGCCGCTATACCGGTTGCGATGTTTCGCAATGTCGGCTGCATGACAACTCAATCATTTGCGCCAACCGGGAGATTCCGCTGACTGAGCTTTATGCGGCTGGAACCAAAGACGGGCATCGCTTCGACGTCATACGCAAGGCGTATCTATCGCCGCGGTCGGTCGGCTTCAACGTGCAGGGCGTGCGCGTTGCCGTGCATCGCGTCACCGGCGAGATCATGACCTTGCAGAGCGTGCATGCCGCAGACATCGGCAGATTGATCAATCCGATGCAATGCCGCGGCCAGCTCGACGGCGCCATCGCCATGGGCTTCGGTTGGGCGCTCTACGAAAAGATGGTCTATGACGAAAACGGCGCCATGGTGAATCCAGCACTGCGCGACTATCGCATCCCGGCTTTCGCCGACGTTCCCCGCAGCGAGCTCTATTTCGCCGACACCTATGACAAGGTCGGGCCGTTGGGCGCCAAGGCGCAAGGCGAATGCGCGATCAATGCCGTCGCCCCGGCGATTGCCAACGCGGTGGCCAACGCGACCGGAGTGCGCTTCCCCGATCTGCCGCTCACGCCGGACCGCATTTTCGACAAGCTCGGCTCCCGGCCATAGGTTTGTCTTGATAACGAGAAATGCAAAGGTCTAGATAGCCCAACTCCATTGTCAAATCCAAGGGATGCCGGGCGATCACAACGGCTGCGCAATCGCGGGCTTCGCAGGGGGCTCTTCTCGGAATCGGACCAGTGCAAGGGGGCTGAGATGGGCGGCTTTTCTCTGCCCGCGCAGCCGACCTACTTCAGCCCCGAAGCCGCCTTCAGCACGTCATCGGCGTGGCCGTCCACCTTCACCTTGCGCCAAATGTTGCGGATGACGCCGTTGCCGTCGATGAGGAAGGTGGAGCGCTCGATGCCCATATACTTCCTCCCATACATGCTCTTCTCCACCCAGGTGCCATAGGCCTCGGAGACCTTGCCGTCCTCGTCGGAGGCGAGCGGGAAGGGGAGGGAGAACTTCTTCTTGAACTTGTCGTGGCTCGCGACCGAATCCCGCGAGATGCCCACGACCGCCGCCTTGACCTTGGAGAAATCGGGGAGCTGGTCGCGGAAGGCGCAAGCCTCTGCCGTGCAGCCCGGCGTGTCGTCCTTGGGATAGAAATAGAGCACGACCGTCTTGCCCTTAAGCGCCTTCAGCGAAACCTTGCCGCCGCCGTCGGCCGCCAAAGTGAAATCCGGCGCCTGGTCGCCCACCTCCAAGCTCATGCCTTCGCTCCTGTTCAAACAAGTCGCGCACCCAAATGCGTCGCGCCTAGTTAATCAGCTTTCCCCGGGCCCCGTCAGCCGAGTCGCTTCGTCATCCCGATATGCGGGATGGTGTTCTCGTCGAACGGCTCGCCATGCGCCTGGTAGCCGAACTTCGCGTAGAAGCCTTCGGCGCCCATGCGGGCATTGAGCACCATGAGCCGGAAGCCCGCCCCGTGCGCCCAGCCTTCCGCATGATTAAGCAGCCGCGCCCCGATCCCCTCCCGCCGCCGGTCTTCCGCCACGGCCATCTGCTTGAGCTGGAGGGTTGCCTCATCGAGCGGCCTGAGCGATACCGTGCCGACCACGAGGCCGTAGGAAATGGCGCAGAAATGCTGCCGCATGGCATCATCGGCGAGCTCCTCCTCGGTGACCGTCAACCCGAGCGGCCTGCGCAAGACCGCCTCACGAAGGCGCAGAGATTGGCGATAAAGATCGGAGCCGATAAGCGCCTCGATGACGGCAATGTCGGGTTCGTCCGCCACCTTGAGCCTCACGGCGCGCTGGCAAGCTGCTCGACCATGGTCCAGATCGCTGCGATCTGAGGGGCGTCCTTGCCGAGATAGTCGAGCCCCGTATAGCCCCACCAGTCCCAGCAACCCTCGGGGTTGACCGCCGCGCTCGCCTTCACTTGCGGGAAGAGGATGACGAGCCGGTTGCTATCGGCGATCTCGGCGTAGCCCGACTCCTTGATGAAGTCGTCGCCCACCGCCTCGCGCGACTGCTTGCAGCCATGGAGCGCGATATGGACGCGGCAGCCCGGCTGCGCAGTGCAGCTCGCAGGGACATAGACCACCCCCTCATCGGCGAAGCCATCACCGGGCTCAGCGAAGGGCTGCTGGTCGAACACGATGAAGCGGCCTTTAGGCTCGGCCGAAGGCTCGGCCAGCGGTCCATAGATCCAGGCAAGGATCGCCTTGGCCTGGTCGTAGTCGCAGTCGCTGACGTAAGGGGTGGCAGTGATACCGCAAGCCGCTCCTCCCTGCCCGGTGATGAAGGCATGGCCGCCTTCCTTCTCCACCAGGGTGACGCTGTCGGCCTTCACGCCGGCTTCCTTGAGGAAGTTGGCGGCAGCCTCGACCACCGGCCGGGTCACGGTCTGGTCCTCGTTGCCGGAGAAAAGGTAGACGTTGTCGTCCGCCAGGCCCGCCAGCTTGTCGATCTTGCCGTCCTCGGCGAGCTCCTTGGCGCGCTTGGCCAGCGCCTTGGGGTCCGGCGTCCCCCAGCTCGTCTGCATGCATTTGTTCAGCGCTTGCGAGGCGTTCTCGGCGACCGCCGTCGGCCAGAAGGGGATCAGCAGGCTCGATTGGGTCTCGGCGCAGGCGTACGGACCGCCCGCGACGATGCCGGCGCCGACGATCTGCGTCGAATGCGCCACCTCGATCTGCCCAGCCATGTAGGCTCCGGACGACAGGCCCGAGACGGAGGTCGAGGCGATATCGGCGCCAAGCTCGGGCAGCGCCTCGGCGGCGAATGCAGCGCGTGAGGAGAGCGAGAGTGCGGCAATGAGCGCCGCCACGGCGAGGATGAGACGCGCTGCTTCCGCCTTGGGCTCGTCCATCACCGGACCTTCCTTGCGCACTCGCCGGGCATCATCGCTCCTCGCCGGGGCGACTCCGTGCCGCCTCGCCAACTCCCTTGGGAAACTTTTTAGAGGTCATTTTGCCTCTGGGCCAAAAACCGCTTGCATCGCTCGAACGTGGGTGTACAACGCGCGTCGTTTAGACTTGAACATCTGCTGGTTGGGGAGGACGCCATGTCCAGTGACGCCCTCTTCCAATTGGGGATGGACTTGGATCATGGTTCAAGCACCGCCCAAACGGAAGAAAAGCTTTCCCGGTGCCCCTCTGAGCGAGAGGGACGCAAGGACTTTTTCTGTGAGCGTGATGGGGTCCGCTATGCGGGCACTCATCTCATCATCGATCTCGTTCGGGCAGAGCGGCTCGACGACCTAGAGCACATCGAGCAGACGCTCAGACGATGTGTCGAGGTCGCGGGTGCGACGCTTCTGCACATCCACCTCCACCACTTCACCCCCAATGGCGGGGTATCGGGTGTCGCGGTTCTCGCCGAATCGCACATGTCGATCCATAGCTGGCCGGAATACGGCTATGCCGCGCTTGACGTGTTCATGTGCGGCCAAACCGATCCGCGGGCGGCCATTGATGTCCTGAAGGAGGCCTTCTCGCCTGGCAGGGTGGTGGTCAAGGAGCATTTGCGCGGCAAGGAAATGAATCGATGGAACGCTGGATCGAAGAGACGCTCCACCGTGGCTTCCGTGTCCGCCTGAAAGCAGACCGCGTTCTCTTCGACAGCGAGACCGAGCATCAGCGGCTCATCATCTTCGATAACGCCGATTTCGGGCGGGTGATGATGCTCGACAACATCGTTCAGGTCTCGACGGCGGATGAGTTCGTCTATCACGAGATGATGTCGCATGTGCCGCTCTTTGCCCATGGTCGGGCGAGGAAGGCGCTGATCGTGGGCGGCGGCGACGGCGGGGTCTTACGGGAGGCGCTCAAGCATCCTGACCTTGAGCAGGTTACGCTGTGCGAGATCGACCAGGGCGTGATCGATCTCTGCCGCGAGCATTTCCCGGACGTGTCGGCTGGCGCCTATGACGATCCGCGCACGCGCATCGTCATCGCCGACGGCACCAAATTCGTGGCCGAGACGGACGAGCGCTTCGATGTGATTTTGGTCGATTCGACCGACCCGGTCGGACCTGGCGCGGTGCTCTTTACCAAGGAATTCTATACGGACTGCCGGCGCTCCCTCGCGCCGGGAGGCCTGCTCGTCACCCAGAACGGGCTGCCCTTCCTCCAGGCACCCGAGCTGAAGCAAAGCATCGGGTACTTCTGCGAGCTGTTTCAGGACGCCTTTGCCTATCTCGCCACCACGCCGAGCTATTTCGGCGGCCCGATGTCGTATGGCTGGGCCACCGACGACGTGGACTCGCGGCACCTCCGCCACGACGCCATCGAGCGGCGCTATGCCGATGCCGGCGCCTTCCCGACGCGCTACTGGCGCCCGGACGTCCACGTCGCCGCCTTCGCGCTTCCCAACTACGTGCGTGAGCTGATCGAAGCCTGATCCGAGGCTTCGATCAGT
>DASYIU010000329.1:0-6505 GCA_035997285.1 Methyloceanibacter sp.
CGCCGACGACATCCGCCAGTTCATCAGCTCGACGCTCGACATCGGCATCGCGCTTCTGGGCTCCATCGTCACCCTGGTTTCTTTCGTGGTGATCCTGTGGAACCTGTCCTCAGCCACGCCGCTGATGATCGGATCTCAGACCTACAACGTCCCCGGCTATCTGGTTTGGGCGGCGCTGATCTACGCCATCCTCGGCACCTGGATCACCCATCTCGTCGGGCGCCCCCTGGTCAAGCTCAATTTCGACCAGCAGCGCTACGAGGCCGATTTCCGCTTCTCCCTGGTTCGCCTCCGCGAGAACGCCGAGCAGGTGACGTTGCTCTCTGGGGAGAAGGCCGAGGAGGAACGTCTCACCCACCGCTTCGGCAACGTGATCCGCAACTGGTACGGCATCATGCAGCGGACCAAGCGGCTCACCTTCCTTACCGCCGGCTATTCCCAGGTCGCCATCATCTTCCCCTTCATGGTGGTGAGCCCGGTCTATTTCTTCGGCGCCATGACCCTTGGCGGGCTCATGCAGGTCGCCTCAGCCTTCGGACAAGTGCAAAGCTCGCTGTCCTTCTTCGTCTCGGCTTACACCAGCATCGCCGACTGGAAGGCGGTGCTCGACCGGCTCGCGGGCTTCGAGGCTTCGATCGATTGGGCGCAAGGCCTCGATAAGACCGCCCCGCGCGTCGAGTTCATCGCCGACGGCGGAAGCGCGCTGGAGGCCGACGAGCTTGCCGTCGGGCTGCCCAACGGCAAGGAGATCGTGCGCGTGTCGGGCCTCAGCATCGGGCCGGGCGAGCGCGTGCTGGTCACAGGGCCATCGGGATCGGGCAAGACCAGCCTGTTCCGGGCGCTCGGCGGCGTCTGGCCGTTCGGCGCCGGCTCGATCCGCATTCCCAAGGGGGCCAACGTGCTCGTGCTGCCGCAGCGGCCTTACCTTCCGCTCGGCACGTTAAGGGGTGCGCTTGCCTATCCAGGCCCCGAGAATGCTTTCACGCCTGAGGAGATCCAGAAGGTGGTCGATACGGTCGGGCTTTCCGCCTTGAGCGGCCAGCTCGACGACACGGCCTATTGGGCCGACAAGCTTTCTGGCGGCGAGCAGCAGCGGCTCTCCCTCGCCAGGGCGCTGCTGCAAAAGCCCGATTGGCTCTTGCTCGACGAGGCAACCAGCGCGCTGGATGAGGCGGCCGAGGCCGAGCTCTACCGCCTGCTCTTGGTGCGCCTGCCGGATGCGGCAATCGTCTCCATCGGCCACCGCTCGAGCCTCGTGCAGTTCCATGGGCGCTTCTTCGAGCTCCAGCCCGAGGCCCCGGGACGTCATCGCCTGGCTGAGGCCGACAAGCCAAAGCGCAAATCCACCGACTCACGGCGAACAGCACGTCAAGAGGCTTGAAGGACTGGGCAAGCTCCAGTTCTACTTGACTAAATCTTCATTTCGTGGTGTTGCCAAACACATGAATGTAGAAGTAATTTGTTATAGTATTATTGCGATCTGTTATTTGATTATGATCCTTACAAAGGTGACTTGAACGCAGATTAACTGAACAAGAAACGGGGGACGGCGGTCGAGCGGATGAATGGCATTTTAGTCGTCCTTGATCTCGCAGCCGCTTGCTTCATCAAGCCCGTTGGGCGCGTCCCAATCGTTGGAAGGCACACCCGCATAAGGGGCGCCAAACGCCTGCTTCACCATCGAGAAGCGCGACGGCACGTTAGAGTTTACGGGAAAGTCCACAATCCAGAAATAGTCGTAGGTGTCGTCGGGCCAGGTCGCCGGCACACCAGGCAGGATGTCGAGCTTGAGGAGCTTACGCAGCGTCACGGCCTCGCCCTCGAATTTCGCTTCGAGCTTGGCACTGGCGATGTGCTTGTGTTCCCACACCATCACCACGGTTTTGCCGGCGAGCGCCGGATTGGTCATGATATTGCTCGCCGCTTCTTGCGTGCGCCGGTTGAGCTCTTTGGTCTGAGTGTCCTTGTCGCGGTCAGTCTGGGGCACCACCGAGTAGAGGATGATCGGCTTGCTCCAGCTTGCCACCGCTGGCGAGGCGAGCTCAAGCGTATGCGGCGTGATGGCGAAGAAGAAGGCCGGCTCATCGCCCGAGGCGAACAGAGACTTGGCGGCGCCGCGGCCGAGATAGTTGGCGGCGAGAGCGTTCGCCCGCTGCTCGCCCGTGTCGCAGAGCTTCCATTTGTTGGCCTTCTCGCCGTGGCGCAGGATGATGATGCGCGCAGGCGCGGCGAGCGCGATGGTCATCGATGCGGTTACAAGAACCGCCGCAACAATGAAGCGGGTGAGCATGGGTATGCACCTCATCAAGGCTTGAGCCGTGTCAGGATGGCGTCGCGGAGCTTTATGGCGCTTATGTCCCAAGACGTGGCGCGGGAAGCAAAGAGATGCGCCTGCGACTTCAGGATCAGCCCGTCTTCCAGCACCTTCAGATGATTGGCGCGGAGCGTCGTGCCGGTGGTGGTGATGTCAACGATCAGCTCGGCAGTCCCCGCCGCAGGCGTTGCCTCGGTGGCGCCGGCGCTCTCGACGATGCGGTAGCCGGTCACGCCGTGGCCTGCGAAGAAGCGCCGCGTCAGATTCATATATTTGGTGGCGACGCGTAGGCGCCGTCCATGCGCCCTGGCAAATTGCGCGGCGACATCCTCGAGGTCCGCCATGCTGTCGACGTCGATCCAGCAATCCGGTACTGCCACGACCACATCGGCCCGGCCGAAGCCGAGCGGCCTTAAGAACTCGACCGAGCCGTCGACGTCGCCGAGCGTCTCGCGGATCAGGTCCTCGCCGGTGACGCCCAAGTGAACGCGTCCGGCCTTCAGCTGATGCACGATCTCCGCCGCCGAGAAGTAAACCACCTCGACGCCGTCGAGCCCGTCAAGCGCGCCACGATAGAAGCGCTCGTGCCCGCTCTTGCGCAAACCGATGCCGGCCCGCTCGAACAGCTCGGAGGCTTCATCCTTGAGGCGCCCTTTGGAGGGGACGGCGATGGAGAGATCTGCGGCCATCAGGATCCCCTCTCCACGGCGGCAAGCAGGCGCTCGGTGTGGATGGCGGAGCCGATGGCCGGCACCTCGCGCGGAGCACCGATATGACAGAGCAGCCCGTCATAGCGGCCACCGCCCGCGATTTGGTCCGCATCGCGCTCGCCCCCGGCCTCGATCTGGAACACGAGGCCAGAGTAATATTCAAGGTCGCGGCCGAACTCGGTGGCGAAGGTGCCAGCGCTGAGATCGATACCGCTTGCTTCGAGGCGCTCGAAGCGGCGGACCAGCGCGTAGAGGGCGGGCCCGAGATCGATGCCAGCGCCCTTGGCGATCATGGCGACGCGGTTCGCGGCCTCCTGCGGCGGGCCAGAGACGGCGAGGTAATAGTCGATGACGGTCGCGACCTCACGCGGCAAGGGATCGGCGCGGAGGTCCGCGGCGTGGTCGAGCAGCCTCGCCGTGATCTCGCTTAAAGATCGGTTGCCTGAGAGCGGCAGGTCGTTCCCCTCGAGATAGGCGCCGACCAGCTCTTCCGCCCGCTCAGAGGGCAGGCCAGCAAGTCGGTCGGCGAGCGCCATGACAGGACCGTCGCCATTCGGCCGCTCGCCGCTCGCAAGCCGCGCCAGCAAAGCGTGAAACACGGGCGGACGCCAGAAATAGTGACTGAGCTTGAGCCGCCAGCGTTCCGGAAGCGAAAGCGCATCGAGAAGTGCGTAGAACAGCGCGATGTCGCCGAAGCGGAGACGAAACTTCTTGAGCCCGGCGCTGCGCACCGCCTCGACGGCAAGGAGTACGATTTCGACATCGGCGCCTTCACGGTCCATCTCGCCGAAGCACTCGATGCCGGCCTGGCGGAACTCGCGCGGATGGGCCTGGTTGCGGCGATCGGGCTGAAAGCGGAAGGCCGGGCCGTTATAGCAATAGCGCGCGGGGCGATCTGCCGATGGGTGGCGCTCGAGATAAAGCCGCGACACCGGCACGGTCAGGTCGGGCCGGAGGCAAAGCTCGTCACCGGCGAGATCGGTGAAGACGTAGGTGCGGCTTCTGATCGACTCGCCGATCTGGTCGAGGAAGATGTCGGCGGGCTGGATGATGGAAGGCGCAACCTGCTCGTAGCCCGCGCGCCGGAAGATTTCGAGCAGGGCCGTGGCCTGGGCTTCGAGAGCCTCAAACTTTAGCGCCGATTCAGCGGCCATGGGTTCAGGCTTTGTGACGAGAGAGGACGCCGCGCACGGCTTTGACGAGGTCGGCTTCGGGAACGGGAAACTGCATCTCGGCCTGCTTCTTCAGATATTCGTCGCGATCCTTGATCGAAGTGAGCGTGGCGCCAAGGATCAAATCCTTGATAGTGACCTCGCTCTTGGCCTTCTCGTCGCCACCCTGGATGACGGCGCAAGGGCTGCCGCGTCTGTCGGCATATTTCATCTGCGCCTTCATGCCCGACTCGCCGAGATAAAGCTCGGCGCGGATGTTCGCTTGGCGAAGCTGCGTGGCCATCTTCTGGTAGTCGGCGATGCGGTCGCGGTCGAGGACGAGCACCACCACGGGGCCTTGGATCGCGCTGTCTTTATATTTGCCGAGTCGCTGCAAGCCGAAGAGGAGCCGTGAAACGCCGATGGAGATGCCGGTGGCAGGCACCTTCTCGCCAGTGAAGCGCTCGACCAGCCCGTCATAGCGCCCGCCGCTGACGACAGAGCCGAGTCTGATAGGTTGTTTGCGCTCGTCGGTGATCGGCGCCGTCAGCTCGGCCTCGAACACCGGGCCGGTGTAATATTCGAGCCCCCGGACGACTGAAGGATCAAAACGGATTTTGCTCTCGTAACCAGCGCTTCCAGTAAGCTCAGTCAGTGCCCGAACCTCCGCGATTCCGGTCGCGAAGGCCTCATTTGCAGAGAAGACCTTACTAAGCTGGTCGAGCGCCTCCGCATTTGGCGCAGACGCGACCGTCTTCCAATTTAGATAGTGCGTCAGTGACTCAATCTGGGCGTGATCCAACTCGGCACCCTTGGTGAAATCGCCGCTATCGTCAGTCCGGCCTTTTCCGAGCAGCGCGCGAACGCCGCCGATTTCCAAGCGGTCAAGCTTGTCGATCGCCCTCAGCACTATAAGGCGTGTGCGACCGTTCGCATCTCCGCCAAGGCGAACAGACTCAAGCACACCGTCAAGGACTTTGCGGTTATTCACTTTGACGACGTACTGGCCCTTGAGTCCAAGCGCCTCAAGCGTGTCAGCGGCGAGCATGCAGAGCTCGGCGTCGGCGGCGACCGAAGAGGCGCCGACGGTATCGGCGTCGAACTGGGTGAATTGGCGGAAGCGACCAGGGCCCGGCTTCTCGTTCCGCCATACCGGTCCCGTCTGGTAGCGGCGGAAGGGCTTGGGCAGGTTCTGATAATTCTCCGCCACGTAGCGGGCGAGTGGCGCCGTCAGGTCGTAGCGGAGCGAGAGCCACTGATCATCGTCGTCCTTGAAGGAGAACACCCCTTCGTTCGGGCGGTCCTGGTCGGGGAGGAACTTGCCGAGAGCGTCGGAATATTCGAGTGCCGGGGTGTCAAACGGCTCGAAGCCATAAGACTCGAACACCCCCCTGATGGTGGCGAGCATGGTTTCGGTGGCGCGGATCTCTCCCGCCGAAATGTCGGAAAAGCCCTTCGGCAGGCGGGCCTCGGGGCGGACCGGCTCGTCTTTGTTGGTCATGGGAGGATGCGGCTTAGTCTAGAAGGGCTACAGCCGCCCGCTTCTAACCCATCGCCGGAAGGCCAGCAAGCAAGGCCAAGCCCCGTCAATCGACCAGGGCGGCTTCTCGCGCCATCTCGACCAGGGTCTCGACCTGGTGCGACTCCACATTCAGCTTCTCAAGCGCCGGCGGGCAAGGGCCGCCAGTCGCCCAGTCGAGCAGCTCCACGGTGTGGACGAAGGGAGCGATGGTGCCCCCCTGCAGCTGCATCACGCAGCCGATATTGGCGGTGGCGATCACGTCAGGCGTGACGCTGGCGATATTGCGCAGCTTGCGCTCGCGCAATTCTCCCGACAGCTCGGGCTGGAGCAGATTGTAGGTGCCGGCCGAGCCACAGCAAAGGTGCCCTTCGGGAATCTCCAAAATGTTGAAGCCGCACTGGGAGAGCTGCTTGAGGGGGAGCGCGTCGAGCTTCTGGCCGTGCTGGAGCGAGCAAGGGGCGTGATAGGCGATCCTGAGCCCCGTCCACATCATCGGCGGCATGAGATCGATCTCCTCGACGAACTCGGTGATGTCGCGAGCGAGGCCGGAGACATAGGCGGCGCGCTCGGCATAGCCGCGGTCGCGGGAGAGCAGACTGCCATAGTCCTTGACCATGGTGCCGCAGCCCGAGGTGGTGATAACGATGGCGTCGAGCAGCTTCTCGCGCATCGCCGCCGTCCAGGCATCGATGTTGCGGCGCGCGGCGTCACGCGCCTCCTCTTCGCGGCCGAGACTATGGACGAGAGCGCCGCAGCAGGCCTCGTCCTTGACCACAACGACATCGACGCCATGACGCCGGAGCAGCCT
>DASYIU010000330.1:0-9579 GCA_035997285.1 Methyloceanibacter sp.
GAGGGCTTCGCCGGCTATTTCTGGTTCAAGATCAGGGAGATCGCGCGCCTGCTCGATCGCGGCGACGGCTTCCGCCCGAGCACGGCGATCAGCCGCGTCGCGCGCAAATATGCGGCGCCCGATCTTGCCTTCGCCGAGCTCGCCCGCATCGACGCCATGATCGGCGGTCCCCACGCCCAGTCCCCTATCTACAATCTCGTGGCGAGGTCGCGCCACCGCTACTACAGCGCTGGAATGAAAGAAGAGCTTGGCACGCACGTGGCCTATGAGGACCTCCACCTAGACATCGAGCGCATGGCGCGTTGGCATCCGCTGAACCGCTCGCTCTATCTCGGCTACAAGGTGCTGCTGCCGGGGCTGCTGCTGAGCCAGAAGGGCGACCGCGTGGCCATGGCGAACAGCGTCGAGACGCGCTACCCATTCCTCGACGAGAACGTGATTGCGCTCGCTGCGGGCCTGCATCCGCGGTGGAAGCTTCGCCGCTTGTTCAAGGAGAAGTACTTGCTGCGGCGGGCGGCGGAACGCGTGCTGCCACGGGAGATTGCCTGGCGCCCCAAAGCCATGTTCCGGGCGCCCCTTGCCGAAACCTTCCTGTCAAACCCGCCGGCCTTCGTGCGCGATCTCATCAGCCCCGAAAGTCTGGCACATACCGGCTATTTCGATGCAGGCGCGGTGGCGCGCGACTGCGCGCTTCTGGCGCGCCGCAACGGTAAGAAGCTCGGCACCTTCGCAAGCCTGGGGCTTGGCGGCGTGATCGCCACCCAGCTTTGGCATCACCTCTATCTCGGCGGTGGCTTGTGCGACCTGCCGCGTCTCACCCATGAGCCGGCGGCGGCCCCGGCGACGACGCTCGTCGTGGCGTGAGTTTGCCGGTCAACTCTTCTCGCCACGGCGCTTGCCCAAGAGGCGCAGGCGAAGCGCGTTGAGCTTGATGAAGCCTGCCGCATCCTTCTGGTCGTAGGCGCCGGCGTCGTCCTCGAAGGTGACGATCTTGTCGGAGTAGAGCGACTTCGGGCTGGAGCGGCCGATCACCGTGACATTGCCCTTGTAGAGCTTGAGCCGCACCTCGCCCTCCACATGCTCCTGGCTCTTGTCGACAAGCGCCTGCAGCATCTCGCGCTCGGGCGAGAACCAGAAGCCATAATAGACGAGCTCGGCGTAGCGCGGCATCAGCGAGTCTTTCAGATGCATCGCCTCGCGGTCGAGGGTGAGCGATTCGATTCCCCGGTGCGCGACATGCAGGATGGTGCCGCCCGGCGTCTCGTAGACGCCACGCGACTTCATGCCGACATAGCGGTTCTCGACGAGATCGACTCTTCCAATACCATTGTCGCGGCCAAGCTCATTCAGCCGCGTGAGCAGGGTGGCGGGCGACAAGGGCTTGCCGTCGATTGAGACGGCGTCGCCGCGTTTGAAACCGATGGTGACGGTGGTCGCCTTGTCGGGGGCCTCCTCAGGGCCAATGGTGCGTTGATAGACGTAAGGCGGCGGCTCTACGCTCGGGTCCTCCAGCACCTTTCCTTCCGATGAGGAGTGCAGCAGGTTGGTGTCCACCGAGAACGGCGCCTCGCCGCGCTTGTCCTTGGCGACGGGGATCTGGTGCTTCTCGGCGAAGGCGATGAGGTCGCTGCGCGACTTGAACGCCCACTCCCGCCACGGCGCGATCACCTTGATGTCGGGGTTGAGCGCGTAATAAGTGAGCTCGAAGCGCACCTGGTCGTTGCCTTTGCCGGTGGCGCCATGGGCCACGGCTTCGGCGCCGGTTAACTTCGCGATCTCGATCTGGCGCTTGGCGATGAGCGGCCGGGCGATGGAGGTGCCGAGCAGATAGACGCCTTCATAGAGCGCGTTGGCGCGGAACATGGGGAAGACGAAGTCGCGCACGAACTCCTCGCGCAGATCCTCGACGAAGATCTGCTTAACCCCCATCATCTCGGCCTTCTTGCGGGCTGGGCTCAGCTCGTCGCCCTGGCCGAGATCGGCCGTGAAGGTCACGACCTCGCAGCCATAGGTCGTCTGCAGCCATTTCAGGATGATCGAGGTGTCGAGCCCGCCGGAATAAGCGAGCACGATCTTCTTGATGTCGGTCGGCATTGGGAAGAGCCTCGCGGGGCCCAGTCGGAGCGGTTAGAACCGGGCGACTATAGGCAGGCGACGCGCTTGTGCAAGTGCTGGCCGGTGTCCTTGAGCGTCCCACCGGCGCTGGCGAGGGCGGCTCCCGCCCCGGCAAGAACTGCTCCCATGCCCTTATGCAGGGCCACGGAGAAGCGCTCGATTCGCCGCTCCAGCACTGCGTCGTTGCGCCTTGCCGGAGCGAGCTGAACGCTGTTCGGCCGCGGCCTGCCCCAATTCTCCTTGAGCAGGAGATTGCTGGTAAGCCCCGGGCCGATGGCGAAGGAGCCGATGAGAAAGAGCACGACCGAGGCGCCATCGCCATCGGCGCGTTGGGAAAGACGAGCTTGCGGAAGACAGCGAAGAGGGCGGGCAGCAGGAGAAGAAAGGGAACCCAGTTGGCGACGCGGCGGATGAGATTCCATTGGTAATTGACGGCGAGCGGGAACTTGGCGCGCTCATGATCGAAGAACCAATCGGCGACCTGCAAATCCCATAGGGATAGGCGGCGAACAAGGCCCCCAGCGCAAGACCAAGCGCAATGGATGACAGCAACCAGCCGCGCGACACGGCGAACCCCCAGCCCAACACCCGGGTTCAACGCTAGCGTGCGCAGGCGACAGTCACGTGAGGCTGCGATGAAGGTTCGGTTGCGGATCGACGACGGTCTTCTGACGAAACGATGACAGGTTTGGTCTCTATCAGGGCGGCGCGCGTGCGAAAATCTGTACTCTCCGTTGGATCAATCGCTTTCGGCGGAACCGGTCGGGTCTGAACGGCGTTCCAAGGATCGAGGCCCGAAGGAGCCAGGTCATGCCGTACAGGACCAACCAAGAGCTGCCCGCCAGCTTGAAGGACAATCTCCCGGGCCACGCGCAAGCCATCTATCGCGAGGCCTTCGATAGTGCGTGGGACGAGTATGCGGACCCCAGCAAGCGGCGCGGGGCCGAGTCGCGCGAGGAGGTGGCGCACAAGGTTGCGTGGGCCGCGGTGAAGAAAAAATACGAGAAAGTGGGTGAGGAATGGAAACCCAAGGACTAAAGAAGCAGCCGAGTGAATCCCCGAAGCTCAGCGAAATGCCGAGCCTCGGCTTCGTTCCAAGGCGCACGCGTGCGGCTGGCAGCGTTGCCTGGCGGAAGACCGTCACGCAGCACGTGCCCGAGCCGTGGCCAGCAGCACGCCTTGCCTTGCAAGCCCGGATCGCCGCGCTCGACGGCTCGTAGAGGCGGTATCGTCGAGGCTGGTCTTAACGGCTCAGGCCCGCGCGCCGACGAGCAGCCAATAGACAAAGCCGCCGGCAAAGCCCGCGGCGGCGAAGATGGTGATGTATTGGCTGGCAAGGATCGAAGGCAGATCGCTTGAGGCCGGCGCGACCAGCAGCGGAACGGCGGCAAGCGACGCGCCGCCCGCAAGCACGTAATACATCCAGGATCTGATCCGGAAGATTTCGCCCACCACCACGGCGAGGAGCGCCGGGAGCGCGTTAAGCGCAGGCGCGACGGTGCCGGCGAACACCACGAAGCCAAGAGCGGCCTCCCCGCCATGGCGGACCAGGGGATGGTTGGGAGCGGCGGCTCGGATCTCATCCCCAGCCCAGATGGCGCCGAGTGCGAACAGCACGATGACCGCGGCAAGAGCGGCGAGAAAAAACGCCACCACTACCCAGAACATGCGGAGAATCGTCCGGACGATCACACTTCACCCCGTTTCTCGCGCTGGCTCATGTGGCGCCAGGCCTTATAACATCTCGCTGGTAGCGGGCAGGGAGTTCTCGCCATGGCGGCACTCGAGTTCTGGTACGAGTTCGCCAGCACCTATTCCTATCCGGCGGCCATGCGCATCGAGGCGCTGGCTGCCGGTGCCGACGTCGCCGTGCGCTGGCGGCCCTTCCTGATTGGGCCGCTGTTCAAAGAGCATGGCTGGAACGACTCGCCGTTCAATATCTATGCAGCGAAGGGGCGCTAGATGTGGCGCGATCTCGCGCGCGTCTGCGAGGCCGAGGGCTTGGCGCTCAAGCTGCCGCCGCTGCGCTTCCCGCAGAACGGGCTGAAAGCGGCGCGGCTTGCTCTGGTGGGCGAGAGCGAGGGGTGGACGCCGTCTTTTACCCGCGCCGTGTTCGCCGCCAATTACGCCGAAGCGAAGGACATCAGCGAGGACGCGACGCTTCGCCCGATCCTTGACGAGCTCGGCGTCGGTGCCGGGCTGGCGCTTGCGGCAGCCAATGCGCCGGAGAACAAGGAAGCGTTGAAGCGGCAGACCGAAGAGGCAGGATCGCGGGGACTGTTCGGCGCGCCGTCGTTCACCGTGGGCGATGAATTGTTCTGGGGTAACGACCGCCTCGAAGCAGCCCTTGCCTGGGCGAAGAAGGTCTAACTAAAAGCGCTAGTTGTCATTCCCGCGAAAGCGGGAATCCAGTAACCACCGCGGGCCGAGGAACAACCAAGCCCTTGACTACTGGATTGCCCGGTCAAGCCGGGCAATGACAAGGACTGTGGGTTTCCTAAATCAACGGCGCGGCGCGCGCGCTGGCGCGCTGCTTCACGCTGGCGCTTTTGAGCTGGCCGCAGGCGGCCATGATATCACGGCCGCGCGGGGAGCGGACGGGGCTCGCATAGCCGGCGCGGTTCACCACCTCGGCGAACTTCTCGATTTGATCCCAGTCGGAGCATTCGAAGGGCGCGCCGGGCCAGGGATTGAACGGGATCAGATTGATCTTGGCGGGAATCCTGGCAAGGAGCCGCACCAGCGCCTTGGCGTCGGCGACGGAATCGTTGACGCCTTTCAGCATCACATACTCGAAGGTGGTGCGCTTGGCGTTGGACAGGCCGGGATAGGCGCGGCAGGCGGCAAGCAACTCCTTGATCGGCCATTTCTTGTTGATGGGCACGAGCTGATCGCGAAGCTCGTCGCGCACCGCGTGCAGCGAGATCGCCAGCATGGTGCCCGCCTCCTCGCCCCAGCGCGGGATCTCCGGCACGACGCCAGAGGTCGAGAGCGTGATGCGGCGCTTCCCGATGGCGAGGCCTTCGCCGTCGGCGGTGATGGCACAGGCGTCTCTGACATTGTCGAAATTGTAGAGGGGCTCGCCCATGCCCATGAGCACCACATTGGTGATCTTGCGCGTCGAGGAGGGCAACCCGCGCTGGTCGGGCGCGGTCGCTCCCGGCCAGTCACCGATCCGGTCGCGGGCAAGCATGATCTGGCCCACGATCTCGCCCGCGGTCAGGTTGCGCACGAGCTTCTGCGTGCCGGTGTGGCAGAAGCCGCAAGTGAGCGTGCAGCCGACCTGGCTCGAGATGCAGAGCGTGCCGCGATCTTCCTCAGGGATGTAGACGGTCTCGATTTCCTTGCCGTCGGCAAGGCGCAACAGCCATTTGCGCGTGCCGTCGATTGAGACCTGCTCCGTCACGATCTCCGGGCGCTCGAGCGTGAAAGCCTGGCCAAGCTCGGCGCGGAGGTCCTTGGCGATATCGGTCATGGCGGCCATGTCGGTCGCGCCGCGGACATAGAGCCAGCTCCACAGCTGGCGTACCCGCATGTTTGTTTGCCGCTCGGGGACGCCGAGCGCGCGCAAGCGTGAGCCAAGCTCGGCGCGGCTGAGGCCGAGAAGCGGCTCGGAGCGGGGGCGATCGCCGCACGTCGGCGTGGCCCGCGTGGAGAGGGACATGGTCATGGCATCGCAACCCGGACCGGCACCATCCGGTCCTATGCCGTCATATCACGCGGAGAGGCGAAAATGCCAAGGACCAAGCGGATCAGGCGCGCCGAATAGCAGAGCGACGACCGTTAATCGTCCATTGCCTCGTCAGCCGCATCCAACACCTTCTTGTCGGGATTGGCCTGGCAATCGATCAGCATCCGGGCGAGGTGTCCCGCCATCTTGCCGAAGTCGATGGTCGCCGGCTCATCCTCCTCGGTGTAGTAGCCCTCGAACCACATCATGATCAGGCCTTTGTTGTTGTCGTCGTATTTGGTGAAATCGGCGCAGGTCAGCTTGCTGATGTCGAGGGCATCGGCGGCAAGCACCGGGGTTGCGCTCAAGAGCGCGGCAGCGACGATCGTCGCAGTGAGGGCCTTCATGGCGGTTTCTCCTTGCGGCTTCTGCCGCGCGAGGGCGACGCTAGCCGTGTTCAAAGTCGCGAGCAAGAAAAGGACGCCGGGAAGATTTGCGGCGGCTTAACCGCTGCATTCCTTGGCGGCACGGTCGAGGGCCTCGCTCAAGCCGTCGAGGGAATAGACATCGCTCGTGGCGGTGCCGCGGATCGACTTGCCCTCGATTTTCATCGTGGTGCTGCCCTTCATAGCCTCGACGAGCTTCGTCTCCACGTCAGGCTTCTCGACGAAGGCGCCCTCGTCCTTGGTGAAGAGATCGAACTTCGCGGTGCCGACCGTCAGCGTCGCCTTGGCGCCGGAAGGGAAGGGGTAGCCCATCTTCACGCTCACCTCATTCGTCACACCGTCGGCAGGCCAGCGCGAGATGTAGAAAAAGATGGGGCCGCGTTTGATCTTCGGGGGGTTGGCCTGTTTGGGTTTCGCCACCGCGAAACAGACCTTGGGAGAGCCGGCCGCGGCATAGGCCGACCAGTCCTTGAATTTCTCCAAGAGCGTGACGTCTTGCGCAAAAGCGGGCGTCGAGCTCAACGCCCCGATGACGCAAACAGCTCGAACGGCCCGGCGCATCTCCCCGTCCCCGATTCGTGAGCAGGCGTAAAACCATACAGTGTTGATTTTCCTTTGGCCAGAATAGCCGGTCAACCCTGCCTTCGCCGCCTGTGCGGTGCGCCTTGCACGTGCGGGGAGGGTGGCAGAGCGTCAGCCCCCTCGGCAACGGGGCGGGCGGCAAAGCAGCCATGCGCGCGTAAGCGGTCATACATGACAATGGCGCCGGCGGTGGCCAGATTGAGGGAAAAGGCGGCTGGAATGCGTACGAGATGCTGGCAGCGGGCGGCAAGCTCGGGGCTCCAGGGCCAATGCCGCCCGTAAGGGGTGGGCGAAGCTCGGCAGATCGGCCGCCTGGTCGAGAAATTCGACCCCGACCAGGCAACAGCCTTTGGGCAGCGCCAGCTCGGCAAGGCTTGGCCAATGGTAGAGGGGCAGATGGGTGTCGGCCTTGGAGGTATCGGCCCTCATCTCCAGAGCCCCTTCGTCGACGCCAATGGTAAAGACGAAGCTCGCCCCGAACGCGCATGCGCCGAGCGCACGAGATTGCCGAGATTGACGGCCTTGGAGATGCCCTCGACGCCAATGGCGAAATAGCCGCGCGCAGAAGGAAGGGCGGTTTTCACGGGTCCTCTGTGCCACAAGCCCGGCAAGGGCAAAAGGGGCTTAGGGGGCGCGGCCAAACAAGGTTTTCCCCGTCATTCTTGCGCAGCGAAGTGGCTCCGAGACGTTGCGTCTAAAGGCGCTTGGTCGGCCCAGGGCAAGTCGGCCTGGGAAATCGGCGAGATTCTCTGCGTGGCCAAACGTACGGTCGACGAGCACGCACAGAGCGCTATGCGCAAGCTCGGCGCGGTAAACCGCACCCAGGCTGTGGCGATCGCGATCCGCCACCGGCTGTTTGAGGTTTGAAACCGACGGTCGCCGTCATAAATAACAGTATCGTTCAGGAAACGACCGTGTGACGCTTCGAGAAACGGTCAGTATCCGCGAGGCCAGACTGATGCAATAGGACGCCCCGGTCATCCGGGGGTGCATGCTGCTACTCATAACGGCACTGGCCAACTCAAAAAGCGGAGCAGCTCGATGCGCGTTGCACAATTTGCCGAATTCGGCGGGCCTCAGGCGCTTCGCCTCGAAGAGGTGGCAGAGCCGGCCCCTGGGCCCAACGATGTCCTCATCAAAGTGACGGCGGTCGGCCTCAACTTCCTCGACACACTGCTGCTGCGCAACCAGTACCAGGTCTCTCCGCCGCTCCCCTTCTCGCCGGGAGCGGAGGTCGCCGGCACCATCGAGGGCCTGGGCGCAAGCGTTACCGACCTCCAGATCGGGCAGAGGGTGGTGGCCTATATCGGCGGCAACGGTTGCCGTGAGAAGGTGATCACCAAGGCGAAGAACGTCGTTCCCATCCCTGACGGCGTGAGCGATGAGATTGCGGCGGGGATCCCGATCACCTACGGCACGGCGCTGCATGCCTTGAAGGACCGTGCCAAGCTGAAGCCTGAAGAAAGCGTCGCGGTGCTCGGCGCCGCGGGAGGGGCCGGTATCGCCGCCGTCGAGATCGCCAAGCTAATGGGAGCGCGCGTCATCGCCGTCGCCTCGTCGGGAGACAAGCTTGCCTTCGCGCGGGAGCATGGCGCCGACGAGGGCATCAACTACGAGACCGAGGACCTCAAGACGAGGCTCAAGCAGCTAACGCTGCCGAAAGGCGTGGACGTCCTCTATGACCCGGTCGGCGGCACCCACGCCGAGCCGAGCCTCAGGGCCATGGCCTGGGAGGGGCGCTATCTGGTGCTCGGCTTTGCCTCGGGCACGATCCCGAAGATTCCCCTCAATCTCGTGATGCTCAAAGGGTGCGCCATCATCGGCGTGCTCTGGACCTCGTTCGTCGAGCGTTATCCCGAGCAGCATCGCGCCAACATGGCCTTGCTGCTCGACTGGTGCAGGCAGGGGATAATCGTACCCCACATCCATGCAAGCTTCGCGCTGATCGAGACTGCCAAGGCGCTGTCCCTGATCGAGGGCCGCAAAGTCACCGGCAAAGTAATCGTGAACCCGCAGCGCTAGAGCGCGATCGTGCTCTAAAGCGGGCCTGGCAGCTCCTTGTCGAGCGCTCGCGCCGCTGCCGCCCGGTGCATGGGCGTGATATGGGCGGCGACAAGGCCGACCACCGCCGTCAGCAAGGCGGCATCGTCGGCGAAGCCGAGGCCTGCGATCATGTCGGGGATGAGATCGAAGGGCAGGATGAAATAAGCGAGCGCGGCGAGGAGCATGCCCCGCACGCGCATCGGCGTCGCTGGGTCGAGCGCGCAATAATAGGCCGCGACGAGATCGTCGACGAAAGGCACGCGGCCGGCAAAGCGCTTGAGCTTGGCCCAGAAGTCGCGGCGTATTTGCCGTTCCCGTTTGGCAAAAGCCGTTAACGAAATCTGCCTGCCGAGGGCTGCTTCCCTCAGCTCGCTCGCATCGTTCCAGGCAACCATCGTCTCCACCTCGCGAAGGCTAAGCCCCGGACCCTGGATGGGAAAATAGGGTAGAGGCGGGGGTACTGCAAGGAGGCGACCGAGGGGGCCCCAAAGTGCGCACGAGGAGTGGCCCTGCTCCGCGCCGACGAAGCTCTTCTATAGCCTCAATCCAGACGACGACTCCGAGCAGATGGTGGTGGCGCTGACCGGGGAGCGTGATGGCGAGCTTCCGAACGCGTTCCGCTACCGCACCGAATATGTCGATGCCTGCGCGTGCAAGCCAAAGCCATGGAGCGCCGAAGCCAAAGCCGAGTACGAGCGCCGCGCTGTCCTCGCCATGCGAACC
>DASYIU010000331.1:0-11235 GCA_035997285.1 Methyloceanibacter sp.
GGCGGCTTTAACGGCATACTCGCCCAATCACAAACTGGCAGATCCTCGGGTTCTTCTGTTCCGGTTTGCCGGCAATGGCAGCGTGCCGCGTCTGGTGCGAGCGATGGGCCGGGCGTCGACACACGCTCAGGCTGACCACAAATAGGATAACCGGCGTCAAGCCAGGCACGGCGCGGAAGTCGTTGACAGGCATAGACGTCGCGCTGCTCGACCTGTCGAGCCCTGCCTGGTCCCGCAGACGCGTCAATTACACCAGAGAGACAAGGGTGGTCCTGTGCATCTCTCCCGACGGGTAAACCCTACGGCACTCGTCGAGGAGGTTGAAGGGTGGCAGGTCGATGTAGACGCCCGACCTTTGGCGATCGCGCGTCCAGCGTCCGCTCACCATATCGAGATTGGGCGCAGAGGGTTCGGTAAACACGGACTCGGTTATGATCGCCGCCTTGAATCGTCTTCGCAGATTGTCCAGCGCCCTCGAGATCGCGTCGTTGGACAGATGCTGCAGCACTTCTCGAACCGCAACGATATCGCCGCTCGGAGGTTCGTGGGTAGTGATGTCTAACTGCCGGAAGCCGGCAAAGTGTTGGTTGTTATACGCCACCACGTTGCTCGCGATGTCGCAGCCGATATATCGCACGGGCCGTGACAACCGCTCGAGAATTCTCGAGCCCAGCTGCTCTAGGCGGCTTTTGCGTAGTACGATTTGAGCCCGCCCATCACCTTCTGCTTGTCGAACTCCGCGCCCATGGCCAGCATGGCGTCGGCGAAGCGGCTCGTGATCTCGCCGATCTGCTCGGGTGAGAGCTGGTTGAGAATGCCGATGCGGATCTGCACCGGCTCCGACAGCGTCGGCCAGATGCCGAAGCCTTTGGCGCGCTCGCCCTGCACCAGCTCCTTCTCCTTGCCCTTGAGCTTGCCGGGCAGGTTGAGCACGATGAGGCTGGTCATGTTGGAGGTGACGTCACAGCCCATGGCCTCGACCGCCTGGCGCAGTGCCTTCTCGTGATAGGCGTAGTCGGACGCCTTCCGCCGCCGCCCATAGCCCAAGATGATGCGCAGCGCCTCGTGGAACGCCGCCACCGCATAGCAGGAATGGGTTTGGTGATAGGCCGGCGTCGGGGTGTCCTTGCCGTCGATGATGCCCCAGTGGCGCGCGTCGAGGATCGGATGGTTCACATAGGTGCGGCAGCCGCGCTTCCTGACCAATTCGATGGCCTTGTCGGTGAAGCTGACCGGGGCGTAGGTGAGCGGCAGCGACAGCACGCCCTTCTGCGGACACGACGCCCAGGCGACCACGCCCGGATAATCGTCGATGTTGTAATCGGCGACGCCGAGGCTGGAGACGTTGTCGACGATGCCCATGACGCCGTGCTTGAGGCAGGCATCGTTGAAGCCTTTGAGGTCGTTGATGCGGCCCGATCCCGTCTCCCAATGGGCCATGAAGGCCCACATCGGCTTCTGCTTGGCGAGCGCCTTCTCTACGATCTCGCCGGTGACCGACTGGCCGTGCGGCGTCTCGACCACGGTCACGCTTTTCGGCTTGGGGCTGAGAGAATCCGCGGCAAGCTCCTCTGCGGTCGACGCCTTCATGCGGATAGTCAGGGTGTCGATGCCGGAGAAGGTGCCGTTGGGGAAGCAGACCACACTGTCGCCGGGCAGGATCATCGACAGCACGCAGTCGAGCCCGGAGAAGCCCGTGCCGGCCACGCCATAAGTATAGACGTTCTTGGTGCCGAACAGCTCGCGCAGCATCTCTTTCGCTTCGAGCATGCCGCGCAGCACGTCTTTCTGCATGTGGTCGGCGACGCCGGTCTTGGCGAAGCGGTCGAGCACGCGCGGGTCGGTGTTCCCGGGGCCTGGGCCGGCGGCAAGGGTCTCTGGGATGTCGAGCTGGGGGTAAATCTTCGTCATGGGAACACCTCGGGAGGTCTAACGGCCATTAGCAAGAACAAGGCCTCTCGTCTAGCGGCCCACACTATTGGCGTGAAGACTCACACAATACAAGGAACAGATCAATTTCCGAACCAATTTGGGGCGCGATCCTAATCACAGCGAACTCAGGTTTTCTCGATCAGAACGGCGCGGAAGTCGTTGACGTTGGTGAGCGTCGGGCCGGTCATGAGCAGGTCGCCGAGCCCCGCGAAGAACGTCCAAGGGTCGTTGTCGGCGAGCATGGCCTTGGCATTGATGCCTGCCTCTTCGGCGCGGGCGAGCGTGTCGGGATATATCAAGGCGCCGGCATTGTCCTCTGAGCCGTCGACGCCGTCGGTGTCGCCAGCAAGCGCATAGATGCCCACCCTGCCGTCGAGCGCGATGGCGAGCGCCAGGAGGAACTCGGTGTTGCGTCCGCCTTTGCCCTTGCCCTTCAGCGTGATGGTGGTCTCGCCGCCGGAGATGAGCACGCAAGGGGGCTTCTCGGGCTGGCCGCGCAGGGCGCATTGCCGGGCGATGCCGGCATGGACGAGCGCCACGTCGCGCGACTCGCCTTCGATCGAGTCGCCGAGGATCACGGGCTTCACGCCGGCGAGGCGCGCAACTTCGGCCGCCGCCTCGAGCGAAGCTTGCGGCGTCGCGATCATGATGTTCTCGACGCGCGCGAGCCTTGGGTCACCAGGCTTCGGCGTCTCGGTTTGATCGTTCATGAGATGCGCTACCGTGCCGGCCGTGACATTGATCCCGTACTTGGCGAGGATGTGACGGGCATGGGCGTTGGTGGAGGGGTCGGCGACAGTCGGACCCGAGGCGATGATCGAGGGGTCGTCCCCAGGCACGTCGGAGATCATCAGCGCCACCACCTTGGCAGGGGCAGCCGCGGCGGCGAGCCTGCCCCCCTTGATGGCCGAGAGATGCTTGCGCACGATGTTCATCTCGGAGATGGTCGCGCCGCTCTTCAACAGGGCCTTGTTCACGGCCTGCTTGTCCTCGAGGCTCAAGCCCTCGGCCGGCAGCGCGAGAAGTGCCGAGCCGCCGCCGGAGATGAGGCAGAGCACGAGATCGTCGGACGACAATCCCTGGACGAGCTCATAGATGCGCCGGGCGGCGTCCCTACCGGCGGCATCGGGCACGGGATGGGCGGCCTCGACCACTTCGAGGCGCTTGGTGGGAACGCGGTAGCCATAGCGGGTGACGACAAGCCCCTCGAGCGGCCCGTCCCAGGCATCCTCGAGTGCCTTGGCCATGGCGCCGCTCGCTTTGCCCGCGCCGATGACGACGGTTCGGCCTTTGGGCCGGGAAGGCAGATAGGCCGGCACGCAGATGGAGGGCAAGGCGGCATCCACCGCCGCCTGGAACATGGCTCTGAGAAGCTCGGCAGGCGTCATCTTGCGGCTGGGTGCTCCCCCTGGCGGGCGTTGAAACTGCACAGACGATTGCAAGAAGGCAAGTGAATGAATTACGCTGCCCATTCCTTTTGCAGCCGCAAGTCCCGGGGTCCAGTCAGTTATGTCAGTCCAACCGCGTGAAGATGCCAAAAAACCGGGCAGGCGTTCAGACGAGCAGCACAAGAGCCCAAAATCCGATATCGAGATCAGCCAGGCCGCCAAGATGCGGCCGATCCTCGAAGTGGCTGCTGACAAGCTCGACATTCCGGCCGAAGACCTCATCCCTTACGGGCACTACAAGGCCAAGGTCTCGCTCGATTATATCGCCTCGCTCGCCAATCGACCCGACGGCAAGCTGATCCTCGTCACCGCCATCACGCCCACGCCTGCCGGAGAGGGCAAGACCACGACTACGGTGGGCCTCGGCGATGCGCTGAACGAGATCGGCAAAAAGGCCATAATTTGCATCCGCGAGCCGAGCCTTGGGCCTTGCTTCGGGGTCAAGGGCGGGGCGGCAGGCGGCGGCTACGCCCAGGTCGTGCCTATGGAGGACATCAACCTCCACTTCACCGGCGATTTCCACGCCATTGGCGCCGCCAACAATCTGCTCGCGGCGATGATCGACAACCATGTCTATTGGGGCAACAAGCTCGACATCGACACCCGCCGCGTCACCTGGCGGCGCGCCGTGGACATGAACGACCGCGCGCTCAGGTCCATCGTCTCCTCGCTCGGCGGCGCCGCCAACGGCTTCCCGCGCGAGGCTGGCTTCGACATCACCGTCGCCTCGGAAGTCATGGCGATCTTCTGCCTGGCGAGCGATCTCGTCGATCTGCAGCGGCGCTTAGGCCAAATCCAGATCGGCCAGACGCGGGATAAGAAGCCCGTCACCGCCAAAGAACTGTCCGCCGCCGGCTCCATGGCGGCGTTACTCAAGGATGCGCTGGCGCCGAATCTGGTGCAGACGCTGGAGAACAACCCCGCCTTCATCCATGGCGGCCCCTTCGCCAATATCGCGCATGGCTGCAACGCGGTGATCGCCACCAAGGCCGCGCTCAAGCTCGCTGATTACGTGGTGACCGAGGCGGGTTTTGGCGCCGACCTCGGCGCCGAGAAGTTCTTCGACATCAAGTGCCGCAAAGCTGGGCTGACGCCCTCTTGCGTGGTGCTCGTGGCGACCATCCGGGCGCTCAAGATGCATGGCGGCTTGGCCAAGGACGATCTCAAGAAAGAGAACCTCCAGGCGCTGGAAAAGGGCTTCGCCAATCTCGAGCGCCATGTCGGGAACGTGAAGAAATACGGCGTGCCCGTGGTGGTGTCGGTCAACCGCTTCTCCAGCGACACCGAGGCAGAGCTGGTGCTAGTTAAGCGGCTCTGCGCCGATATCGGGGTGGACTGCGTGCTGGCAGACCAATGGGCCCAAGGGGGAGAAGGCGCGGTCGAGCTTGGCCGTGCGGTGCTCCGAACCATCGAGACCACGCCCTCGAAGTTCAAGCCGCTTTATCCCGATGACATGTCGCTGTGGGACAAAACCCGCACCATCGCCAAAGAGATTTACGGCGCGTCCGACATCAGCGCCGACAAGAGTGTCAAGGACCATTTCGCCGAGCTCGAGAAGGAAGGTTTCGGCAAGTTCCCGATCTGCGTCGCCAAGACCCAATACAGTTTCTCGACCAATCCCGACGCCAAGGGATCGCCTTCGGGGTTCACCATCCCGATCCGCGAGGTGCGCCTTTCGGCAGGGGCGGAGTTCGTGGTGGTGGTGTGCGGCGACATCATGACCATGCCGGGGCTGCCGAAGGTGCCGGCAGCCAACTCGATCGAGCTTGCTGCCGACGGCCGAATTGCCGGTTTATTCTAGCTGCGGAAAGGGGTTGCCAGCCGGCTAAGTGGACGCTAACACCCTTTTCCATGCGAGGCGTCGGTCCGCAAGCGGGCGGAATTTCAAGAATTCAAGGGGAGAGATGATGGCTGGAGCAAGAAGGCCAGGGCGTAATTTTCTGTTCGTGCCGGGACCGACGAATATACCTGATCGCATCTTGCGCGCCATGCACGTCGCCATGGAGGACCATCGCTCCTCCGACTTCCCCAAGCTTACGCTCCCATTGTTCGAGGACATGAAGAAGATCTTCAAGACCAAGGACGGTCAGGTCTTCATCTATCCTTCGAGCGGCACCGGCGCCTGGGAGTCCGCGCTGACCAATACGCGGTCGCCCGGCGACAAGCTGCTGGCCTCCCGATTCGGCCAATTCAGCCATCTGTGGATCGATCTGGCCAGACGCCACGGGCTCGAGGTCATCGTCCAGGAGGAGGAGTGGGGCACCGGCGCCTCGCCCGAGCGTATCGAGGAGGCGCTCCGCGCCGACAAGAACCACGAGATCAAGGGCGTCATGGTGGTCCATAACGAGACCGCCACCGGCGTCACCAGCGACGTGGCTGCCGTGCGCCGCGCCATGGATGCCGCCAAGCATCCGGCGCTGCTCTATGTCGACGGCGTGAGCTCGATCGCCAGCCTCGATTTCCGCTTCGACGAGTGGGGCGTCGATCTCGCCATCACCGGCTCGCAGAAGGGCCTCATGCTGCCGACCGGCCTCGGCATCGTGTGCGTGAGCCCGAAGGCGCTCGCGGCGATGAAGGACGCCAAGTGCCGCCGCTGCTATTTCGACTTCACCGACCATATGAAGGCGAATCCGAACGGCTACTTCCCGTACACGCCGGCGGTGCCTATGCTCTACGGCTTGCGCGAGTCGATCGCCGTCCTCCAGGAGGAGGGCCTCGACAACGTATTCGCGCGACATCATCACCTCGCCGAAGGCGCGCGCGCCGCGGTCATAGCCTGGGGCCTCAAGATTTGCGCCAAGGAGCCGAAATG
Organism: Methyloceanibacter sp.; assembly: GCA_035997285.1. Lineage (GTDB taxonomy): Bacteria > Pseudomonadota > Alphaproteobacteria > Rhizobiales > Methyloligellaceae > Methyloceanibacter. Next base: position 6,193 of record DASYIU010000331.1, read on the forward strand.
GCATTCCGACACGGTGACCGCCATCATGGTGCCGCCAGGGTTCAACGGCGCCGATGTCATCGACCGGGCCTATCGCCGCTACAATCTTGCGCTCGGCGCCGGCCTGTCGCAGGTGGCGGGCAAGATATTCCGCATTGGTCATTTGGGCGACCTTAACGAGCTGATGCTGCTCGGCGCCATCGCCGGCGCGGAGATGGCCATGTGCGACGTCGGCATCGAGGTCGCGCTCGGCTCGGGCGTGGGTGCTGCCCAGGCGCGGTTCCGCGGGGCTGCCGAGGCCAAGGAAATGAAGGTCGCCGCCGAGTAGGGCGGGGCGGCACGAGGCGACAGGCCGGTCTCGGCCAGCCAGGCTCGCGTGCTGAATTTCAACGACCGGGGCGCCCGGCGCTCGTCTGTCGTGCCGGGAGAGGTGAGGCGCGTCGCGCGGGGCTCCCCCGCGCGAGCTGAGTAGGGGTTGAGCTTCCGTGCAGCACGCCATCGTGTTTCTCGATCGAGAGTCGGTCGACGCCAAGGTCCGCAGACCGAATTTCCCGCACACCTATCAGGAATATCAATCGACGTGGACGCATGAGGAGATCGTCGATCGCCTCAAGGACGCGACCATCGCCATCATCAACAAGGTGCCGATGCGGCCCGACACGCTGAAGCAACTGCCGAAGCTGAAGCTGATCGCCGTGGCCGCGACCGGCACTGATATCGTCGACAAGGCCTATTGCAAGGCGAACGACATCACTGTCGTCAACATCCGCAACTACGCCTTCAACACCGTGCCCGAGCATGTGTTGGCGATCATCTTCGCGCTCAGGCGGAACCTGTTCGCCTATGTCGAGGACGTGCAGAAAGGGGTGTGGAACAAGTCCAGCCAGTTCTGCTTCCTGACCCATCCCATCCGCGATATCGCCGGCTCCACCCTCGGCATCGTCGGCTACGGCGCGCTCGGCAAGTCGATCGGCAAGCGGGCCGAGGCGCTAGGCATGCGCGTCCTTCCCTTCGACATCTTCCCGCAACCGGGCCTGGTCGATTTCGAGACCATCCTCAAAGAGAGCGACATCGTCACCCTGCATGTGCCGCTGACGCCCGAGACCAAGAACATGATCGGGGCGAAGGAGCTCAAGATGATGAAGCCGACCGCCATCCTCATCAACACCGCGCGCGGCGGGCTGGTCGATGAGGCGGCGCTCGCCGCGGCGCTGAAGGACGGCACCATCGCCGGCGCCGGCTTCGACGTGCTCACCAAGGAGCCGCCCAAGGAAGGCAATATTCTCCTCGATCTCAAACTGCCGAACTTCATCCTCACCCCGCATGTGGCGTGGGCGAGCCAGGAGGCGATGCAGATCCTGGCCGATCAACTTATCGATAACGTCGAGGCGTTCGTGGCGGGGAAGCCGCAAAACGTCGTCGAATAAGCCCAATAGGCAACGCCATTTGAGAGGCAAACCTTCATGAAGAAACTGCTGTTCCTGTTCGACACCGATCCCTATGCGAGCGTGTTCGACACGGTCGTCGCCTATGACGGCGGCGCCGACCGCGTCGCCGGCTATGCCAATGTCACGCCGGACAATGTCGGCGCGCTGGTCGACGGCACCATCTTCACCCGCGGCAGCAAGGACAAGCAGTCGACCGCGATCTTCGTCGGCGGCAGCGAAATAGCGAAGGGCGAGGCGCTGTTTGAAGCGGTGAAGAAGCGCTTCTTCGGCCCGTTCCGCGTGTCCATCATGCTCGACCCCAACGGCTCCAACACCACGGCGGCGGCCGGCGTGGCGTTACTCACCAAGGGAAGGAAGCTCAAGGGCAAGAAGGCGGTGGTGCTGGCGGGCACGGGGCCGGTCGGCATGCGGGCGGCGACGTTTCTCGCCGAGGAGGGTGCCGATGTGACCCTCACCTCGCGCTCGCAGCTACGGGCAGAGAACGCCGCCCGCGCTATCGAGTCGCGTTTTGGGGTGAAGGTGAAGGGGATCGTGGGAGCCGACGACGCCTCCCGTGCGTCGGACGTCAAGGACGCCAACATCGTGTTCGCCGCGGGCGCCATCGGCGTGCACCTGTTGCCGGAGTCTGCTTGGCAGAACAACCCCAACATCGAGCTGCTCGCCGACGTCAACGCCCAGCCGCCGCTCGGCATCGAGGGCATCGAGGCGACCAACAAGGGTAAGGACCGGCACGGCAAGCTTTGCTTTGGTGCGCTCGGCATTGGCGGACTTAAATTGAAGCTGCATCGCGCCTGCATCGGCAAGCTGTTCGACAGCTCCGAAAGGGTGCTCGATGCGGAGGAGATCTACGCCTTGGCAAAAGAGATGGCCTGATGGTGCAGTTCAAGGACACCGCCATCGAGCCGTTTCTCGATGCGCTGGCGAGTAGCCGCGCTACGCCCGGAGGCGGCAGCGCCGCCGCAATCATCGGCGCCATGGGCGCGGCCCTGGTCAGCATGATGTGCAACCTCACCATCGGCAAGAAGAAGTACGCCGACGTCGAAGCCGAGATGAAGACGGTGCTCGGCAAGGCGGAAGCGCTTCGCCACAAGCTGACCGGGATGATCGAGGACGACGTCAAAGCCTTCGACGCGGTGATGGGCGCCTATGGGCTGCCCAAGGAGACCGACGCCGACAAGGCCGCGCGCGATAAGGCGATCCAGGCCGCACTCAAGCAGGCCACCGAGGTTCCCATGCGCTGCTGCCATGCGGCGCGCGAGGTCATCGACCTCGCCGCGGTCGCGTCGGAGAAGGGGAATCTCAACGTGATTTCGGATGCCGGCGTCGCCGTGCTCGCCGCTTATGCTGCACTGCGAAGCGCCGCCTTGAATGTTTTCACCAATGCGAAAATTATTACGGACAAGACTTTTGCCGAGGCTAAGCTAAAGGAGCTGAACGAGCTTTTGGCCGGAGCCGAAGCAGCGACCGAAAAGGCCTATGGAGTCGTCAAGGGCAAGCTGAGCTAACAGCTTCCGGCGAAGGCCCCGGGCCACACATAAAAGGGAGGAAGACGTGGACGTCCACGAGTATCAAGCCAAGGAATTATTGGCGACCTTTGGCGTGCCGGTGCCCAAAGGCGCCGTCGCCTTCAGCCCCGATCAGGCGGTTTACGCGGCGACCGAGCTTGGCGGCTGGAGCTGGGCGGTGAAGGCCCAGATCCACGCGGGCGCGCGCGGCAAGGCCGGGGGCATCAAGATCTGCAAGACCTATCACGAGGTCCGCGACGCGGCGCAGGCTCTGCTCGGCAAGCGCCTGGTCACCATCCAGACCGGGCCCGAAGGCAAGCCCGTGCAGCGGGTCTATATCGAGGTGGCCGAGCCGTTCGACCGCGAGCTCTATCTCGGCTACGTGCTCGACCGCAAAGCCGAGCGCATCCGCGTGATCGCCTCGCAGCGCGGCGGCATGGAGATCGAGGAGATCGCCAGGACCGAGCCCGAGGCCATCCTCCAGGTGGTGGTCGAGCCGGCCGTGGGCTTGCAAGCCTTTCAGGCGCGCGAGCTCGCCTTCCAGCTCGGGCTTAGCATCAAGCAGGCGCAAAGCGCGGTCTCGACCATCATGAATGCCTATCGCGCCTTCCGCGACTGCGACGCCACCATGCTCGAGATCAACCCGCTGGTGGTCGCCAAGGACGACCGGGTGCTGGCGCTGGACGCCAAGATGTCGTTCGACGACAACGCCTTATTCCGCCGCCACAACGTGGCCGACATGCACGATCCCTCGCAGCAGGACCCGCGCGAGGCGCAGGCCGCCGAGCACAATCTCAACTATATCGGGCTCGACGGTGAGATCGGCTGCATCGTCAATGGCGCAGGCCTCGCCATGGCCACCATGGACATGATCAAGCATGCCGGCGGCACGCCGGCGAACTTCCTCGACGTGGGCGGCGGCGCCTCGCCGGAGCGCATCGCGACCGCGCTCAAGCTCGTGCTGTCGGACGCCAAGGTCAGGGCGGTGCTCGTCAACATCTTCGCCGGCATCAATCGCTGCGACTGGGTGGCGAAGGGCGTGGTGCAGGCTTGCGAGACGGTGGATGTGAAGGTGCCGCTGATCGTCAGGCTGGCCGGCACCAACGTGGAAGAAGGACAGAGGATCCTGGCAGAGAGTGGGCTCAAGCTCATCACCGCCGATACCTTGGCCGAAGCGGCAAATAAGGCCGTGGCGGCGTGCCAAGGGTCGCCGCGCGTCGCGGCGTGAAGCCGGCAATCGGGAGAGAAACGACATGAGCATTCTGATCGATGAAACCACGCCGGTGCTCGTGCAGGGCATGACCGGCGACAAGGGCACCTTCCACACCAAGGAGATGGTGGCCTACGGAACCAATGTGGTCGGCGGCGTGACGCCAGGGAAAGGCGGCGGCACCCATCTCGGCCTGCCGCTGTTCAACACCATGAAGGAAGCCGTCAAGCAGACCGGCGCCACGACTTCCATCACCTTCGTGGCGCCCGCCTTCTGCGCCGACGCCATCATGGAAGCGGCCGATGCTGGCGTCAGGCTGATCTGTTCGATCACCGACGGCATTCCGGCGCAAGACATGATGCGGGTGAAGCGCTATTTGATGCGCTATCCCAAAGATCGCCGCCCGATGATGGTCGGGCCGAACTGCGCGGGCATCATCAGCCCGGGCAAGGCCATGCTCGGAATCATGCCGGGGCACATCTACCTTCGGGGCAAGGTCGGTATCATCTCGCGCTCGGGAACGCTCGGCTACGAGGCCGCCTCGCAGCTGAAGGCCAAGGGCATCGGCATCACCACGAGCGTCGGCATCGGCGGCGACCCGATCAACGGCTCATCGTTCCTCGACCACCTCGCGCTGTTCGAGGAGGACCCGGAGACCGACGCGGTTCTGATGATCGGCGAGATCGGCGGCCCGCAAGAAGCGGAAGCCTCGGCCTGGATCAAGGACAACATGGCGAAGCCGGTGATCGGGTTCGTGGCGGGGCTCACCGCGCCCAAGGGACGGCGCATGGGTCACGCCGGCGCCATCATCTCTGCGGTCGGCGATAGCGCCACCGAGAAGGCCGAGATCATGCGCTCCTGCGGGCTGACGGTGGCGCCCAATCCGAGCGAGTTCGGCGCG
>DASYIU010000332.1:0-12367 GCA_035997285.1 Methyloceanibacter sp.
GGAAGCGATCTGGAGCGCCTCATTGGCGTCGCTAAGTGCATCGTCTTTGGCCTCGGCCTGAAGTCTTGCCGACGCGCGCATGGCGTAAGCCTTGATGTTCTTGGGGTCGATCTCGATGGCGCGGGTCAAATCGCCGATGGCATCGTCGAAGCGACGGGTCTGGGTGAACACGATCCCGCGCTCGATAAAGGCGTCGGCGAGGTCGGGCTTCAGCTCGATCACCTTGTTCAGGGCGTCCAAGGCCGGGTTGAATTTCTTGTCGCCAGCATACGCCCGGGCGCGCAGCAGCAGGAGATCGGCATTGGGCTGGTCGGGTTCGAGCGTGAGGGCCTGGGTCGCATCGTCGGAAGCTTCCTTGTACATGGCGATGGCGAGGTAGGCCTGGGCGCGATTGTCGTATGCCGCAGCATATTTCGGGTTGAGGGTGACGGCGCGGGTCAGGTCCCGCACCGCGGCGTGATAGCGTTTGAGCTCGGAATGGGCCTTGCCGCGTCCGTTGAATGGCACCGCGCTGGTCGGCATCAGCTCAACGGCCTTGCGGAAATCCTGGAAGGCGGGCTCGTATTGGCCAAGCGTAGCGTGGGCGTTGCCCCGGTTGTTGTAGGCCGCACCGTAATTCGGTGAAAGCGCGATCGCCCGATCGAAATCCTTGACCCCTTCGTCGGGGTGACCAAGATCCATCAGCGCGTTGCCGCGGTTGTTGTAGACGGTGGCATTATCGGGGGCGAGTTGGATCGACTTGTTGAAATCGTCGATCGCTTCTTTGGTCTGCTTCAGCCGCCATTTGGCGATGCCGCGATCGCTGTAGATGCTCGCCTCGATGAAATCGGCAATCTCAGGGGCCGACAGCGCCTCGTCGTAAGCGGCAATGGCCTTGTCATACTGCCCGCGCATGAGCGCCGCGGCGCCCTCGCGGGCGCGCAGAAGCGTCTTGTCCTCGTCGGCGCTGGCGCCTGCCGAGGCGAGCGCGACAACGGCGAGAATGAGCCCGGACAGCTTAACCCGTGTCGATTGCATTGGCGGTCAGGGAACCCGCTCCCCCACAAACCTAGCCTCTCATGTCCCCCATAAGGTCGGAGTGTGTCAACAAAGGGTCACCACGCCGTTTCGGGGCGGCTATTTTCCTAGGTTTTCTTGCTCCGGGCAGAGGCATTCCCGGCAAGCTCGCGCAGCACCGGCGGCAGCATCTCCGGCAAGTCCTCGGCGATCAGCCCCGGCCCGAAGGCGCAGGCTGCCGCCCCATGCAGCCAGACCGCAGCACTTGTCCCCTCGAACCCCGACATCCCTTGGGCGAGCAGCCCGAGAACCATGCCGGCCAGCACGTCGCCGGTCCCGGCAGTCGCAAGCCATGGGCTGGTAGTCGCGTTGATCGAGGCAATGCCGTCAGGGGCGGCGACCACGGTGTCCGAGCCCTTGAGCGCGATGATGGCGCCCGAGCGCGACGAGGCTTGCCGCGCCCGCTCGAGCTTGCAGACGGACGCAAGGTCGCCGAACAGCCGCGCGAACTCCCCGTCATGGGGCGTGAGCACGACCGGCGCGGCGCGCGATCGGATGGCGGCGAAGAGCGGCGCTGGAGCCTCGGCAAAAGAGGTGAGCGCATCGGCGTCGAGCACGATCGCGGCCTTAGAGGCAAGAGCGGCAAGCACCATCTCCTTGGTACGCTCCCCTAACCCCACGCCAGGCCCGATCAGGACGGCGTTCTTGCGCGGATCGGCGAGAAGGCTCGTGAGCGCGCGTGCGTCATCGGCCTCGCGCACCATGATGGCGGTGAGCCGAGAGGCATTGACGGCGATGGCGTCCCGTGGGCTTGCGACCGTGACGAGGCCGGCGCCCGCCCGCAGCGCACCACGGGCGGCGAGCCGCGCCGCACCGGTGCTGTAGACGGGCCCCGACACAACGAGGGTATGGCCGCGCGCATATTTATGGCTTTCCGGCTTCGGCCATGGAAAGTGGGCGATCCAGAGCGCGGGTTCATTGGCAAAAGTACGGGGGTGGATCGTGGCCAGCACGCTCTCCGGAATGCCGATCTCGGCGAGCTTCACCGCTCCGCAATGCGCCTTCCCCGGCAGGAGCAAATGCCCTGGCTTCAGACGGAAGAAGGTCACGGTCGCCACCGCGCGGATGGCGGTGCCCTTGACCGCGCCGGTGGTGCCGTCGATGCCGCTCGGCACGTCGACGGCCAGCACGGGAAGCCCGGAAGCGTTCACGCGATCGATCAGAGCGGCAAGCTCACCTTCGATTGGGCGAGACAGGCCCGCTCCGAAGAGTGCGTCGACTACGACATCGGCGCCGGCGAGAAGGTCTGGACGAAGCGGCTCGCGCGCGCCGCTCCAGCGCTTGGCCATGGCGGCAGTATCCTTGGGCAAGCGCGCCGGATCGCCGTTGAAGCCGAGCCTGACCTTGTAGCCGCGCTCCTTGAGATGGCGCGCTGCGACAAAACCGTCGCCGCCATTGTTGCCAGGGCCGCACAGGACCGCGACGGTGCCAACATCGGGAAAGCGCCGAGAGAGCTCCTCAGCCACGGCGCGCCCGGCGTTCTCCATGAGTGTGTCGCTGGGCACCCCACCCTCGATGGTGAGACGATCGGCGCGTGCCATTTCCTCTGCGGTCAGAAGCTCGATCATGGTTTCCCGCTCATCGCCGGTTAGAGCGCTCTTGGTTGTAGGAGCAAAGGGCGCGGCGTCGAAGCAAATCATGGCGCAAGTCCTGCAAATCTGCTTAATCCTTATGCAATTAGCCTAAGACTTGAGCAGCGATGCCTTGCCCGCCGCCGCCGACCTCCGCCCGATCGTCATAGAGCCTTGAAACGAGAGACAAAACTTGCGCGCAGAGGATTGGCATAGGGCGTGCTTCGGCTGGCCCACAGTGTTGCGAGATAACGGACGGAAGCGCGCGGCGACGCGCTTCTCTGCGTCCAAGGGAGGTGCAGCAAAACAATGAAAAAGATCGAGGCGATCATCAAGCCATTCAAGCTCGATGAGGTGAAGGAGGCCCTGCAAGAGATTGGGCTCCAGGGCATCACGGTGACCGAGGCCAAAGGGTTCGGACGCCAGAAGGGCCACACCGAGCTTTATCGTGGCGCCGAATATGTCGTCGACTTCCTGCCCAAGGTGAAGCTCGAGCTCGTGCTCGGCGACAACATGGTGGAGAAGGCGATCGACGCTATCATCGCCTCGGCCAAGACCGGCCGCATCGGCGATGGGAAGATCTTCGTGTCGAACGTGGAGGAGGCCGTGCGCATCCGTACGGGCGAGACGGGCAACGACGCCATCTGACGAGGATGGCCACCCAACATCGGCACGGCGGGCCGCAACAGAGTCTTTTCCGCCGCCAACATCAACAAGGGCGGCATCATGATGCAAAGGACAGGGGAGTACGATGGCAGACGCTAAGAGTGTGACCAAGAAGATCAAGGACGAGGAGATCAAGTACGTCGACCTGCGCTTCACCGATCCGCGGGGCAAGATGCAGCATCTCACCATGGACCCCAGGGAGATGGACGAGGACGCGTTCAACGACGGGATCATGTTCGACGGCTCGTCAATCGCCGGCTGGAAGGTGATCAACGAGTCGGACATGAAGCTGATGCCGGACCCAAATTCGGCCGTGCTCGACCCGTTCTTTGCCCAGAGCACGCTCGCAATTTTCTGCGACACGCTCGAGCCCTTGACCAACGAACCCTATGAGCGCGATCCGCGCTCCATCGCCGGCAAGGCCGAAGCCTATCTCAAGCAAACGGGCCTCGGCGACACGGCCGTGTTCGGCCCGGAGGCGGAATTCTTCGTCTTCGACGATGTCCGCTTCGCCGCCGAGGCGTTTAATTGCGGCTACAAGATAGACTCGATCGAGCTGCCGACCAACACCGACACCGAATATGAGATGGGCAATCTCGGTCACCGGCCGCGCACCAAGGGCGGCTACTTCCCGGTGCCGCCGATCGACTCGGCGCAAGACCTCCGCTCGGAGATGCTTTCGGTGATGGCCGACATGGGTGTGGTCACCGAGAAGCACCACCACGAGGTGGGCGCCGCCCAGCACGAGCTCGGCATCAAGTTCGGCCCGCTGGTCAAGCTGGCCGACTCCATGCAGATCTACAAATACGTCATCCACCAGGTGGCGCAGGTCTACGGCAAGACCGCCTGCTTCATGCCGAAGCCGATCTTCGGCGACAACGGCTCGGGCATGCATACCCACCAGTCGATCTGGAAGGACGGCAAGCCGATGTTCGCCGGCGACAAATACGCCGACCTTTCCGAAATGGCGCTGTTCTATATCGGCGGCATCCTGAAGCACGCCAAGGCGCTCAACGCCTACACCAACCCACTCACCAACTCCTACAAGCGGCTGGTGCCGGGCTATGAGGCGCCGGTGCTGCTCGCCTACTCCTCGCGCAACCGCTCCGCCTCATGCCGCATTCCACTCGGCTCGGGACCCAAGTCCAAGCGCGTCGAGGTGCGGTTTCCGGACCCGGGCGCCAATCCCTATCTCGCCTTCGCCGCCATGCTGATGGCGGGGCTGGACGGTATCGCCAACAAGATCCATCCCGGCGATCCGATCGACAAGAACCTCTACGACCTGCCGCCGGAGGAGCTGGAGAAAGTGCCGACCGTGTGCGGCTCGCTGCGCCAGGCTTGCGAGGAGCTCGACGCGGACCGCGCCTTTCTGAAGAAGGGCAACGTCTTCACTGACGACGCGATCGATTCCTATCTCGAGCTGAAGATGGAAGAGGTGGAGCGCTTCGAGATGATGCCCCACCCCATCGAGTTCGACATGTATTACAGCGTCTGACGAAAACGCGAAGGACGCTGACCGGGAAAAAAGATGGGGCGGCCGCTAGGGACGGCCGCCCCACTTTTGCCCGGCCTGCCAACCTTGCGCTTGTCCCGCGTTCCCCCGTCGGACGCAGAAGCGAAGGTCCCCGCCAGGCTCCCCCAAACTCGGTTCGGATCGAGCCCGCTTACATCAAATAGAACACCGCGTAGACGAGCCCCCCGAACAGGATGGCGTAGAACCACGACTTGTGATCCTGGTACCAACCGTCGACCATCGACGGCAGCCCGAAGACCACGAAGCGGCAAAGCGAAAGGGTGATGAGGGTCGCGACCGCCGCAAGCAACCAGAACGCCACGTCGCTCGCTTGCCCGCTCTGGCCGGCATCGACCAGAAGCACCTGGGCGTCGCTGGTGCCGATGTTGATGGCCGCCCAGACCGATAAGGCTGCCAGCGCCACCAACATGGCGTAACGGATCAACATTCCTCTTAAACCCCGCCGCTTTTGAGATGAATTTTAGGGGCGCCCCGTAAAGAAACGGGAAAGCGGTACGCTTAAGGCGAGGTTAATAAGCCCTCATGCTGAGGAGCGGCCTTACGGCCGCGTCTCGAAGCACGAGGCCTCCCCCTTCAAGACGGCCGCGTTCTGCGGCCTCCTCAGGGTGAGGGATGAGGTCGAAGGAAACTAAGCCGCCTTCCACTTGATGGAGCAACCGATCGACGGGGTTTGCTCGCGCGGCCCACGCCCCGTCAAAGCAACGCCCTTCATCGCCTCGAACAGGTCGCGGCGGACGCCCGCGTGAGCAGCCTCTTTGCGGCTCGCATCGAGGCGCCCACGATATTGCAGCTCGAGCTTGTCGTTGAAGCCGAAGAAGTCCGGAGTGCAGGCGGCGCCATAGGCCCGTGCGACATCTTGGCTCTCGTCGAATAGATAGGGAAAGCCGAAACGGTGCGCTGCGGCGAACCGTTTCATGTTGTCGAAGGAATCCTCCGGATAGTGCACCGTGTCGTTGGAGGAGATGGCGACCGCGCTCACGCCGTAGGCTGCGAGCTCCTGCGCGTCGCGCACGACGCGGTCGATCACCGCCTTGACGTAAGGGCAGTGGTTGCAGATGAACATCACCAGCGTGCCCTTCGGCCCGCGCAAGGTCTCGAGGCTATAGCTCCTGCCGTCGACGCCCGGAAGCGTGAAGGCGGGCGCCTTCCAGCCGAAATCGCAAATGGGGGTCTCCTCGGCCAAACAAGCCTCCTCAGTTTCTATGCTTGAGCTTGGGTGCTCTTCTGCCGCAGCATCTGCTTGAGGGCAACGGTCTGTGCGTCTCTGAATACGCGGAACAGGGCGCCGAAGAAACCCCAGCGGGGCGCCACGGGAACCGGTTCCCAGTCCTTCTTGAACCAGATGAGGCGCGTCTTGCCGAGCCGTTCGGGCAGCGCCTTAGGAAAGGCCTTTCCAAGCGTGGCAAGGAACGTCGACCATTCCTGCGCCCGCTCGGCCTTGCCGACGCGCAAAAGATGCGGGTGAGCCCAGACGATCAGCTTCGCGGGTGGAACCGATTTCAGCAGATGCGCAATTTCCCAGCGAAGCCCTTCGGTGCTGCCGGTGGTCCAGACCACGAGCTGCGAGACTTGGGCGGCATCGGCGACCTTCTGATGCCAAACCTCGTGGCTGGCATAAAAGCGGGCGGCGCCAAGACCGGGCAGCTTCTCGCCGGGCATGCCGATGGCGATGACCGGCCCCACGCGCCGGTTCAGCACCTTGGCGAGCATTTGCTCGGCGGATGCCGTCGGCGTCGTGCCGAGCACCAGCTCGCCTGCGGAGGGGCGCGCGGTCTCCTCGTCCAGTGCGAAGGAGCGAAGATAGAGGACCGGCCGCCGCGCCACCCCCCGTTCAAGCTCTTGCTCGGCGCTGCGCGCTCGGAAGCGCCAGAAACGGCGTGCAAAGAAGCCGACCAGGCGCTGGATGAGCAGAATCGAGATCGCGCTGAGGACGACGATCATGAGGATGGTCACAGCGAGATTGGAGCCGTCGCTTCCGGTAGGCGGGTTGAGTTGGATCAGCAGTGTCAGGAGGGCCCAGCCGCCGCCAAGGACGACGATCCCGAGGATGGGCAAAATCACGCCGGTGAACGCGCCTTTCGGTGCGGGCTGAACGCCGGCGGATTTGAGCGAGGCGAGCAGGCTCGCTCGCCAATTGGCGTCGTCGGCAATGGTTGCGCGTGTCTCAGGCGGGGAGTGGATGGCGGCCTGCGGCTGGACCGGCGCCGGCTGGCGACCACGCAGTAGCTGCGTGAAGCAATAGAGGAAGACGAGGGCGTAGAGGATCGCCGAGGCGTAATGCAAGATGACCCAGTCGAGATCTTGCGGACCCATGTTGAAGCGAGACAACGAGGCGGCGCCCCTCAAATCGACGAGCAGGCCGGCGAAGCTCAAGGGGAGCCCGAGCTGCATGCCCCAGGGACGGCGAAGAGAGATGCCGAAAGCGGCGATGAGTGTGGCGATGCCAAGGCCGGCGCTCCACACGACCGCGTTGAAGAGGCTGATCGATCCAAACGGATCGAAGCTGCGTACTTCCCAGAGGCGGGTCAAAGTCTCTGGGCCGAGCACGGATGCGAGCCACAGCCGGGTCAGTCCGGCAAGAGCAAGCAGCACGCCAAGGCCGCGCGAAAGGAAGGTCACGCGGGGCCGCTGAACTGCCAGCCCGGATACGAGCGAAGCCCCGGGCAGAGGGTAACGATTAAGGAGCAGTGCCGCGATCGCGAGGAACGCCACTTGCCCGATGGGAACAACGACCTCCGAGGCCATGGCCGATCCGACGCTCTGGCCGCCAAGGAGCTTAAGCAGGGCGCTCGGAACCAGGAAGGCAAGGGCGACGCAAACCATCCAAACGGTCCCGCGCGTCCACTCGCCGCGGAGTGCCACGCCGAGGCCGAGCAGTGCGAACCCCGCACCGAACGCGATGTTCGTCGGGAGTGCTGCCCGCGCGAAATAGTCGGCAGGAGTCATGTCGGGCGGCGGCGACAGGTAGCGCTGCAGCGCCACGAGCAGGGTCACGACACCGTACAGGGCAAGCAGGCCGCCCACGGTGCGGACCGCCACGCGACTGCTGGCAAAATGCCGATTCGGCGCCGGCGCGGGCTCTGACAATTCGTTTCCCTCTCGACTGCCGCCTCATATTAGCGCGGGTTGGAATGAAGCAGCAACTTCCGCAAATCTGTCATAGACCGGCTCTAGTTTGCCGCTCTTTGGTCAGGAGCCGACATGCCGCAGGACAGACATTTCTGCAACCGCGCCGAAGCCTGTGAGGCCCATGACAATGTGCCCTTGAGCCCGGCGGATCGGGATTCGATCGGCGACATCATCCTGCGGCGCTACAGCCGGCGCGAGATGATGCACGGCACGCTCGGCGTCACCGCTGCCGCCGTCTTGTTCGGACCCACGGTGCTGGCAACAAGCGCGGGTCATGCTGAGAGCCCGAGTGTAGATCGCTTCGACTTCGAGGAGCTGGCCGCCGGCGTGGACGAGACCCACCACGTCGCCGACGGCTTTCGCGCGCAAGTCCTGCTCAGATGGGGCGATCCGCTCTTTCCCGATTCCCCCGCCTTCGATCCCTTGAAGCAAAGCGCCGCCGCGCAATTGAAGCAGTTCGGCTACAACAACGACTACGTCGCCTTCATTCCGCTCGATACCGACGGCACGCGCGGGCTCCTGTGCGTCAATCACGAATATACCAACGAGGAGGTCATGTTCCCGGGCATCCCCCGTCAGGACACGATCTGCTTCAAGGACATGACGGCGGAGCTCGTCGATATCGAGATGGCCGCCCATGGCGTCTCCGTCGTCGAGATCATGCGGGAGGGCGACGACTGGCGCCCGATGCTCGACAGCCAATACAACCGCCGCATCAGCCCGGCCGTGACGGTGATGGCGGTGGATGGCCCGGCGGCGGGAGATGCAAGGCTCAAGACCTCCGCCGATCCCTCGGGGCGCAGCATTCTCGGCACGCTCAACAATTGCGCCGGCGGGGTCACGCCCTGGGGCACCTATCTCACCGCCGAGGAGAATTTCCACGGCTATTTCTGGAGCGAGCTTTGCGCGGTTGGCGGCAAGCCGCCCGCAGGGATTGGTGGCGCACAGGCAAAGAGCTACGCGCGCTATGGCGTGCCGGGGCTGTGGCAGGCATGGGGGCGCTTCAAGGACCGCTTCAATGTCGACAAGGAGCCGAACGAGCCGAACCGCTTCGGCTGGATCGTCGAGATCGACCCGTTCGACGCAAGCTCGGTGCCGGTGAAGCACACCGCACTCGGCCGCCTGTGCCACGAGGGCGCCGAAACCGTGCTCAACGCGGATGGCCGGGTGGTGGTCTATTGCGGCGACGACACCCGTTTCGAGCATCTCTACCGCTTCGTCTCGGCACGCGCCTATGATCCGAGCGACCGCGCGGCCAACCGCACGCTGCTCTCGGAGGGCACCTTGTCGGTGGCGAAGTTCGGCGCGGACGGGCGCGTCGCTTGGCTGCCGCTCACTTATGGGTCTCCGCTCACGGTAGAGAACGGGTTCACCAGCCAGGCCGACGTGCTGATCGACGCGCGCCTTGCCGCCATGCTGCTTGGCGCCACGCGCATGGACCGGCCTGAGGACGTGCAGCCCAACCCGGTGACCGGGAAGGTCTATGTGAACCTCACCTACAACGAGAAGCGTTCGCCGGCGGAGGTCGATGCCGCCAATCCGCGGGCCGGCAACGAGTTCGGCCATATCATCGAGTTGACTCCGGACTTGGGCGACCACGCAGCCGACGCGTTCAGCTGGGAGATCCTGGTCCGCTGCGGCGATCCTTCGATTGCCGAGGTTGGCGCCTTGTGGAACCCCGAGACGTCGGCAAACGGCTGGTTTGCCTGCCCCGACAATTCCGCCGTCGATGGGCAAGGCCGGCTGTGGGTCGCCACCGACCAGGGCGAGCATTGGGGCGAGAAGACCGCGCGGGCTGACGGTCTCTATGCGTTGGAGACGGAAGGTGTCCGCCGCCGCACCGCGAAGCTCTTCTTCCGTTGCCCGGTGGGGGCGGAAATGTGCGGGCCTTATTTTACGCCTAACCAGGAGACGCTGTTCGTGGCGGTCCAGCATCCGGGCTGTGACGGTACCGACAAATTCAAGGGCTTCGAGCGCGTCTCGACTTTTGCCGACCCGGCCACGCGCTGGCCGGACTTCGATCCGAACATGCCGCCGCGGCCCTCGGTGCTCGCCATCACCAAGGTGGGCGGCGGCAAGATCGCCTGACGCGGACCTATCTTTGCCAACGACACACCCCCCGAGTGGCTTGAAAAAGCCACCTATGCGTGCGAGCTAACAACGTCCCCGTTTCGTAAGAGATTCGTTTGCATCTGGCGGTCCTGACCCGTGCGCAAGACAGCATCATCGCGCGACCTGTTCGCCAAGCTCGAGGACGAGCTGAAGCGGAAGCCTGTCCGCCCCGGCAAGGCTGCCAAGACGGTGAAGCCGGCCTCCTCGGGGCGCTCGGCGGAGGACGCCTATACCGCGGCCGATATCGAGGTCCTGGAGGGGCTCGAGCCCGTGCGCCGGCGCCCCGGCATGTATATCGGCGGCACCGACGAGAAGGCGATGCACCATCTCTTCGCCGAGGTGCTGGACAACGCCATGGACGAGGCAGTGGCGGGCCAAGCGACCCGCATCGAGGTCGACTTCGAGGCTGACGGCTCCCTCACCGTGACCGACAACGGCCGCGGCATCCCCGTCGATCCGCATCCCAAGTTCAAGAAGAAGTCCGCGCTCGAGGTCATCATGACCACGCTGCATTCGGGCGGGAAGTTCAACTCCAAGGTCTACGAGACGAGCGGCGGCCTGCATGGCGTCGGCGTCTCGGTCGCCAACGCGCTGTCGGAGAGCATGGAGGTCGAGGTGGCGCGGGGACAGAAGCTTTACCGGCAGAGCTATACGCGGGGCACACCCGACGGTCCGCTGAAGAGCTTGGGGGCGGTCAAGAACCGCCGAGGCACCAAGGTCCGCTTCAAGCCTGACCCCAAGATCTTCGGCAAGGGCGCCGCCTTCCAGCCGGCGCGGCTTTTCCGCATGGCGCGTTCGAAGGCCTATCTCTTCCGCGGTGTCGAAATCAGATGGTCCTGCGCCAAGGCTGCGCTTGGAGGCGACAGCGAGACGCCGGAGAGCGCGGTCTTCCACTTTCCCGGCGGGCTCAAGGATTTTCTTGGCAGCCGCATCGAGGGCCAGGAGACAGTCACCAACGACGTCTTCGCCGGCCGCATCGAGAGGACCGAAGGCCACGGCTCGGTCGAATGGGCGATCGCCTGGATCGCGAGCGACGACGGGTTCTTGAGCACCTATTGCAACACCGTGCCCACCCCCGACGGCGGGACCCACGAGGCGGGCTTGCGCGCGGCGCTGACCAAGAGCCTGCGCGCCTATGGCGAGCTCACCGGCAACAAGCGCGTGGCCCAACTCACAGCCGACGACGTGCTCGGCACGGCTGCCGCCATGCTGTCGCTCTTCATGCGCGAGCCCGAGTTCCAGGGCCAGACCAAGGACCGGCTCGCCAGCGCCGAGGCCGCCCGTATCGTCGAAAGTGCCTTGCGCGATGCCTTCGACCATTGGCTCACCGGCAACCCGACCCAAGCCAACCGCCTGCTCGACTGGGTGGTCGACCGCTCCGAGGACCGGCTCCGCCGCAAAAAGGAAAAAGAGATTGGGCGGCAGACGGCGACCCGCCGCCTGCGCCTCCCCGGCAAGCTCGCCGATTGCGCGGCAAGCGGCGCGCAGGGCACCGAGATCTTCATCGTCGAGGGCGACTCGGCCGGAGGCTCGGCCAAGCAAGCCCGCGACCGGGCGACGCAAGCGGTGCTGCCGCTGAGAGGCAAGATCCTCAACGTCGCCAGCGCAAGCTCGACCAAGCTTGCCGACAACCAGCTCTTGAGCGATCTCATCCAGGCGCTCGGCTGCGGCACCGGCACCCGCTATCGCGAGGACGACCTTCGCTACGAGAAGGTCGTGATCATGACCGACGCCGACGTCGACGGCGCGCATATCGCCTCGCTCCTCATTACCTTCTTCTACTGCGAGATGCGCGGGCTCATCGAGGGCGGCCATCTCTATCTCGCCGTGCCGCCGCTCTATCGCTTGAGCCAAGGCGCCAAGACCTTCTACGCCCGCAACGACGCCCATAGAGACGAGCTCATGGCATCGGAGTTCAACGGCAAGGGCAAGGTCGATGTGAGTCGTTTCAAAGGCTTGGGCGAGATGCTTCCCAAGCAGCTCAAAGAGACGACCATGGACCGGTCGGTGCGCGCACTGCTGCGCGTCGAGGTCGCCGAGGACGACAAGAGCACGGGCAAGCTCGTCGATCAGCTGATGGGCAACAAGCCCGAGGCGCGCTTCCAATTCATCCAGGAGCGCGCCGAGTTCGCCAAGCCCGACGCGCTGGATATTTGAGCTAGCGGTTTAGGATCAGCTACAGCCAGCGGGGCACGTGCGCCTGGTATTTACGGTAGGCGCCGCCGAACTTCCGCTCGAGATAGGCCTCCTCGCGCTCGACCACGCCGCGCTGCAAGATCACCAGAACCGGCATGAGCAG
>DASYIU010000333.1:0-4861 GCA_035997285.1 Methyloceanibacter sp.
GCTGAAGGCTTCTAGACAGGCAAGCCATTGGGCGTCGGTGGCGGTCACCGCCGAAACGTTGAGCGCAAGCTTGATGGTGGGCGACGAGCGCAACAGGTCGACGGCGAGCTCGAACACGCGGTGGTCGATGAGCTTGGCCAAACCGAACTGCTCGGCCACAGGGATGAACTCGGCGGCGCAAGCGATCGTGCCATCGAGCCGCTTCATGCGCAGCAGGCATTCGTAAAGCTCGGGCTCGTGGCTGCGCGAGGTGACGATGGGCTGTAGCGCGAGGATCATGCGGCGGTCGTTCAGCGCGCGCACGATCTCGTCGGCGATCCCGACGGCGTGCCGCCGCTCCGAATCCCTCCGCTCGCACGGCCGATAGAGATTGAAGTGGTCGCTGCGGCTGTTGCGCGCGATCTCGAGCGCCTGGAGCGCGCGGCCGATGGCCGCTTGCGCATTCCCGGCGTGCTCCGGCAGCAGCACCCCGCCCACCGAGATGGTCGTCGCCACGGCGCCAACGCTCGTGTCGATGACGCTGTCGCGAACGGATGCCATGAGGCGCCGGGCAATGGTCTCCACGCCCTCTCCGCCGCAGTCGTTGAGCACGACGCCGAACTTGTTCGAGGAGAACCGGCCGATGCAGTCCTTGCCGCGCAAGGCGCGCCCGATGCGCCGTCCGACGATGGAGATCACCTCGTCGCCGACATCGAAGCCGTAGGTCTCGTTGATCAGGGTGAGATCGTAGACGCCGGCCAGGAGGAACGCGCCTTTGGCCGGGGCCCGGCCGGCACTCGACAGGAGCTGGGTGAGCTCTTCAGTCAGCCGCGTCCGGTTGAGCTGCCCGGTAAGCTCGTCGTGGCTGCCGAGATAGAGGAGCCGCTCCTCTTTCTCGCGCCGGTCGTCGATCACCCGGAGCGTGCCTTGCGCCTTGGTCGGCCTCGAGTCTGCATCGAAGGAGCAGACGCCGGTGTCCTCGACCCACAGCGCAGCACGGCCACGGCGCCCTTCGGGAAGGAAGCGATAATGCAGGCAATAGCGAAGCTCGGTGCCAGGGGCGACATGCGGGCCACCGGTGATCCCGTCATAGCGGGCGCCCGCCTGCTCGGGGTCCACGCGCAGAGCGAAGGCGCGCCCCTTGCCAAGCTCGGCCATATCGGCGATGCCGAGAACAGTTTCAGCGTTGGCCGCCCAGTCGATGCGGTCGCTGGCGAAGTCCCAGCGATAGGCCGTCTCGCGCACGCTTTCGAGAATCTCCTCAAGGTCGAGCGGACCCGCCGCGCCCTTTGCGCGCGCCGACGGTGTACGGCCGCTCGCAAGCTCGCTAGAGGATGCACTCACTGACCGCCCCCTTCCCTTTGGCACCTTTTGGCGCCTTGCTTGTTGGCGCTAACTATAGGCAACAAGGCTTAAGAAAGCCGCCACCAGTGACGCCCTCTCTAGGGCGAGATCGCGCACGAAAGACGGCAAGGCCGCGGCGTGCGTTGCCTTTCTCGCCTCTTGGTTGACAAATGCTTGCAAGCGGTAGGGAGCAGCGTGGATGGCAGCCCGCTAGGCGGGAGGTCCCACGCTATAGTCGCGGCGGGCGGCATTGATGGTCACCGAGAAGCCCGCGATCACGTCGATCATCGACATCAGCATGAGCAGGAAGAAGGTCGAGGTCGCGGCCCGGTCCCAGATCAAGAACAGGATCAGGCAGGCGACGAAGACCATCATCGAGAAGGCGTGGTCGACGACCGAGGCGCCGCCGGTGCGGGTCGCTTTCACGATCTCGAAGAAGAGGAGGCCGAGGCCAACGGCAAGGAGGATGTCGCCAAGCGCGATCTGCCACAGTCCCAATGACGGCAAGGTCACGGTGAAGCGCGAAGTGCCGAAATCGGCGCCGGCGCCGGCAAAGGTCACATAGGCCAGGACCGGGATGACGAGCAAGGGCACGGCGGCCATCCAGCTTCGCCGCTCGCGTCTGTGGACGACCCTGCCTTCAGGCGCCGGTTCGGTCATGACCCTCCGAGCTCCCGCAGCGACCCAGCCGGGCCGTCAGCCCACGCTTCGCTAAAGCATGATCCGGAAATGTGGCAACCGGTTTTCCGAAAAGATCATGCTCAAAAAACAAGCTAGAGCGCTATCGATAGCGCTCTAAGCCTCTTCCTTGACGTCGAGCACTTGACGGCCCCGATACCGGCCCGACTTCAGGTCGATATGATGCGGCCGGCGAAGCGCGCCGGACTCCTTGTCCTCGACGTAAGTCGGCGCTGCCAGTGCGTCGTGGCTGCGCCGGTTGCCGCGCTTCATGCGCGAGGTTTTGCGTTTAGGTACAGCCATGGTCAAAAAACCCTGTGAGCGGCCGCGATCCTCGCGGGCCTTCGTGGGCGCCCTTATAGGGGCAATCCTTTCGGCTGGCCAGAGGGGGCGGCCCGAATCCTCAAGGTTGCGGCAGGACGCAATTCGAGCGCTGCGCCAGGATCGGCAGGCGGCGGTCGACCGCTGCGGCGATGCGGAGCATCCGTGCGCTGGGCTTGGCCGGATTGCGGAGCCGAGGATTGGGCAGCGCCACCGCCAGCATAATGGCCTCGCGGCGGGTCAGCTCGGCCGCGCTTTTGTGGAAATAGTAGCGGCTTGCCGCCTCGGCCCCGAAAATGCCCGGCCCCCATTGGGCGACGTTGAGATAGACCTCCATCATCCGGTGCTTCGGCCAGATGAAGGACATGGCGTAGGCGAGCGGCATCTCGAGCGCCTTGCGCGTATAACTCCGTCCGTTCCAGAGATAGAGGTTCTTCGCCGTCTGCATCGGGATCGTGCTGGCGCCGCGGAAACCGCCGTCGTCGAGTGCCTCCCTGACCGCGCCCCAATCGACGCCCCAATGCACGCAGAAGCGGCCGTCCTCGCTGGCGATTACCGCCAAAGGAAGGCTAGGAGAGATGTCGTCGAGCGGCACCCAATGGCGGCGGAAGGTGTAGCCCTTGAGCTTTTCCGCGAGCATCACCGTGGTGAAAGGCGGATTGACGAAGCGGAAGGCGACGATAGAGAGGAAAAGCGCCGCGAGGACACCAAGCGCTATGAGCGCGGCGTGGCGGAGCCAAGGATGTTTTACGCGTCTTCTGGTGCGCTTCCGGGGGCGCTCGCCTAAGACTGCTTGAATCGCCATGGAATCAGGTTCTACCTCCCGGTTGCCGCATCGAGCAACGTGGTATTAGGGTAAGCCTTACTCATGGATTTGCGGCAAAGAGCCGCTCTTTCTGACTCTTTCCACAAGATGACCTTTCCACAAGAGCTCGAACGCGTTGCTTGGGCCGTGGAGCGGCGCCTCGACGAGCTGCTCGGCCAAGGCCGCGCCTCAACCGGGGGAGCCACCGAGCTTGCCCAAGCCATGCGCTATGCCGTGCTTGGTGGCGGCAAGCGCATCAGGCCGTTCCTTCTCATGGAATCGGCGCGTTTGTTTGGCGTGCGCGAGGGGGAGGCGCTCGATGCCGCTTGCGCGCTAGAATGTGTCCATTGCTACTCTTTGGTGCATGACGACCTGCCGGCCATGGACGACGACACTGTCCGCCGCGGCCGTCCCACCCTCCATATCGCCTTTGGCGAGGCGACCGCGATCCTTGCCGGCGACGCCCTCCTGACGCTTGCCTTCGAGATTCTAAGCGACCCGCGCCTGCATCAAGACCCGGCCATCCGCGCCGAGCTCGTCCTCGATCTCGCCAAGGCCGGCGGCTGGCAGGGCATGGCGCTCGGCCAGGCGCTCGATCTCAGCCCCGAAAGGCAAGGCTTCAGCCCCGAAGACGTGGCCGCCATGCAGGCACTCAAGACCGGCGCCTTGTTCCGCTTCGCTTGCGAGGCGGGCGCCGTTCTTGGCCGGGCTGACGCCGCGAACCGCGCCGCGCTTCAGGCTTATGCGTCAGCCTTTGGCCAGGCCTTCCAGATCGCCGACGACCTCCTCGATGCCCAAGGCGACGCAGAAGCTGTCGGCAAGGCCGTGGCCAAGGACGCCGGCCGTGGCAAGGCGACGCTGGTGGCGTTGATGGGCGTCGAAGCCGCCAAGGCGCGGCTCGGCGTGCTGCTGCAAGAGGCAGAAGCAGCCCTTGCGCCCTTCGGCGACCGGGCTATCACCTTGCTGGACACGGTGCGCTTCGCCGTGAGCCGTAAGCGCTGAGAGGGGAATGATGGCGCCAAAGCGACAAGCAACCAAAGCACCCGCAAGGCAGGAGTCCCGGTGGGCAGCACTTACCAGACATGCCCGGGCGCAAATCCGCTTCTTGATCGCGCTCGCCGTAGGCGTCGCCGTGGCGTTCCTCGCACCGTTCGACGATAGGATCCCGCGTGTCCTCGCCGGCTGGAACGCGGGCGGCTGGCTCTATTTGGTGCTCGTCGCCATCAAAATGTGGCGAGCCGAGATCGAAGGCATCAAACGCGAGGCGAGCATCGAGCGGGAGAGCCGCCTCGTCGTCCTTGTCGTCGTCACACTCGGCTCGATCTTCACCACGCTTGCGCTGTTCGCGCAACTCATGGCGCTCAAAAGCGAGCACGGTCTGGACCGGACCGTCAGCGTCGGCTTGTCGGTCTCGACCATCTTCTTGTCGTGGCTGCTGATCCATACGGTGTTTGCGCTTTATTACGCGCATGAGTTCCACAGCGAAGCCAAAAGCGGCGCGCGCGGGCAGGGGGGCGGGCTGAAATTCCCCGACGACAGCACGCCGGACTATCTCGATTTTCTCTATTTCTCGTTCGTGGTGGGCACCACGGCGCAGACCTCAGACGTGGTCGTGTGCTCGCGCGCCATGCGCCGCGTGGTGATGCTGCACGGCATCTTGTCGTTCTTCTTCAACACGGCGGTCATCGCTCTCGCCGTCAACCTCGCCGCCCAGCTGGTGCAGGGCTAGGCCGG
>DASYIU010000334.1:0-1667 GCA_035997285.1 Methyloceanibacter sp.
TGGCAGCTTCTCTTGCGCGGCGAGAGCGGTCATGGCCGCTTCGAGCTCGGCCACGAAGGCATCGTAGGAATCCTTGCCGTAAAGCGGCTCGCCCACGCTCACCGTGCAGTTGAACGGCACCAGCAGCGCCGAGCCCTTAGGCAGCGCCTTGCCGAGCCCATGCATGAACACCGGAATGACCCGGACCTTCGGCCGCGCCCGCGCCAGATGGCCGATGCCCTTCTTGAAATGCGCCAGCGCCTCAGGCTGCCCACGCGATCCTTCCGGGAACAGCACCAGGATCTCGCCGCGGTCGAGCGCCTCCTCGCAAGCCGCAAGCGGATTGCCGCCTTCCTTGCCGCTGCCGCGCTTCACCGGAATGATGCCGACGATGTTGAGCCCGAACCAGCCGCGCAGCTTGCTGGTGAAGAAATAGTCCATGGCCGCCACCGGGCGGATCTTGGGCAACAGGCGCAAGGGCATCAGCGACATCATGGCCAGCGCGTCGAGATTGGAATTGTGGTTGCCGGCGAGCACGGCCGGTCCGTCACCGGGGAGCCGATCGCGGTTGCGCACGGTTAGGCCGAGCGCGATCAGGATCACCGCCCGCACCACGACGGCGAAGAACAGGAACCGCAGCAGCCTGACCAACGGGTTCTTACTCATGGGTAGAAGAAGTAGCGGATGAAGTGGACGAAGACCGGCGCCGCGTAAGTGAGGCTGTCGACGCGGTCGAGGATACCGCCATGGCCGGGGATCAGCCCGCCGGTATCCTTGACGCCGAGATCGCGCTTCATCGCCGACATGGTGATGTCGCCGAGGAAGCCCGAGATGCCAAGGATGCCTCCGGCGAGCGCCGACCAGCGCCAGCCCATGGGCGTGAGATAGGGACCAACAAGGCTAGCGACGACAATGGTGGTGGCGACGCCGCCAATCAGCCCCTCCCAGGTCTTTTTGGGACTCACGCTTGGGCAGACCTTATGGCTGCCGAACAGCTTGCCCCAGCAATATTGCGCCACGTCGTTGAACTGGGTGAGCACGATGAGGAAGAAGAGGAGCCCGACGCCGCCTGAGACCGGGTTGACCTTGTCGCCGGAGACGAGAACCCAAGCCATATGGCTCAGCGTGTAGACCGTCATCATCAGGCCCCAGCTCAAGGTCCCGACCGCGCGCAGGAACCCTTGCGTCTCGCCTCTGAGCGCCATCAGTGCCGGAAAGAACAGGAACATCCACACGGGGATGAACACGATGAACATGTTGTACCAGTCGATCGCCGCCCAATAGAACTGGATCGGAATGGCGAGATAGGCGAATAGCAGGACCGCGCGGTCGATGCGCCGGGTCGGGACGAGCGACAGGTATTCCTTCAGCGCGAGATAGGCGATGAAGCCGAGAAAGACGATGGCTGTCGTCTGGTTGAGCAGGATCGCGAGGGTGAAGGCGCCGATCATCCACCACCAGGAGTCGACTCGCGCGGCCAGCTCGCGGTAGCGCTCGCCGGGGTTCCGAAGCCGCAACACCCAAACGACGATGGTGGCGAAGACGAGCAGGGCATAGATGCCTGCGGTCGCATAGACGACATTGGCGGGAAGGCTAAGGATGAGGCTCATGCCGCTCGCCCCTTGGCGTCGGCGACGATGCGGCGTGACCGGTTGACGACGGTGAGCGCCGACAGCAGCAGCATCGCC
>DASYIU010000335.1:0-3291 GCA_035997285.1 Methyloceanibacter sp.
ATGCGTGCAAGGCAAGTCGATCGTGAACTCGATCAGCATGAAGGAAGGGGAGGGGCCGTTTCTCGATCACGCCCGTAAAGTGCGCCGCTACGGCGCCGCCGTGGTGGTCATGTCCTTCGACGAGCAGGGCCAAGCCGAGACGGCGGAGCGAAAGTTCGCCATCTGCAAGCGCGCCTACGATCTCTTGACGAAGACGATCGGCTTCCCGCCCGAGGACATCATCTTCGACCCCAATATCTTCGCCGTGGCCACCGGCATCGAGGAGCATAACGACTACGCCCGCGCCTATATCGACGCCACCCGCCGCATCAAGGCGGAACTACCTTATGTGCATGTATCGGGCGGCGTCTCGAATCTTTCCTTCGCCTTCCGCGGCAACGAGCGCGTGCGCGAGGCGATGCACTCGGTGTTCCTCTATCACGCCATCCATGCCGGCATGGACATGGGCATCGTCAATGCCGGGCAGCTTGCCCTTTATGACGACATCGACCCTGAGCTCCGCGAGCTTGTCGAGGACGTGATCCTGAACCGCAGGTCCGACGCGACGGATCGGCTGCTCGAGGCGGCCGAGCGGTACAGGGGCGGGGGCGCGCAGAAGAAGGAGCTCGATCTTTCCTGGCGCGAGAAGCCGGTGGATGAGCGGCTAACCCACGCGCTGGTCCACGGCATCGGCAACTTCATCGAGCAGGACACCGAAGAGGCGCGGGCGAAGGCAGCGCGGCCGCTGCACGTCATCGAAGGCCCGCTGATGACCGGCATGAACGTCGTCGGCGATTTGTTCGGGTCCGGCAAGATGTTCCTGCCGCAAGTTGTGAAGTCGGCGCGGGTGATGAAGCAGGCCGTTGCTTACCTCATGCCCTTCATGGAGAAGGAGAAGGAAGAGCTTGGGCTCGCGCAAGGGGAGCCCGCCGGCAAGATCCTGCTCGCCACCGTCAAGGGCGACGTCCACGACATCGGTAAGAACATCGTCGGCGTCGTGCTCCAGTGCAACAATTACGAGGTGTACGATTTGGGCGTCATGGTCCCCGTTCAAAAGATCCTCGACACCGCACGCGAGCGGAAGGTGGATATCATCGGCCTGTCCGGTCTGATCACGCCATCGCTCGACGAGATGTGCCACGTCGCGGCCGAGATGGAGCGCGAAGGCTTCGACCTGCCGCTTCTCATCGGCGGCGCCACCACGAGCCGCGTGCACACGGCGGTGAAGATCAGCCCAAACTACCACCGCAGCCAGGCGATCTACGTCACCGACGCGAGCCGCGCCGTGGGCGTGGTGTCAGGCTTGATGTCGCCCGAAGAGCGTCCCAAGGCGATCGCGCGGGTGCGCGAGGAATATACCCGCATGGCCGAGTCTTACGCCCGCGGCCAGGCCGAGAAGACCCGCACCTCGATCGCCGATGCCAGAGCCAATCGCCTCAAGCTCGACTGGGCGGTTTACACGCCGAAGAAGCCGAGCTTCCTCGGCACACGCGCCTTCCGCAGCTACGATCTGAACGAGCTTGCCCGCCATATCGACTGGACGCCGTTCTTCCAGGCCTGGGAGCTCAAGGGCGCGTTTCCTCGCATCCTCAAGGACGACAAATATGGTGAGGCCGCGCGCCAGCTCTACGAGGACGCGCGCAACACGCTCCGCCAGATCGTCGAGGAGAAGTGGCTCACTGCCAATGGCGTGGTGGGCTTCTGGCCGGCGAATAGCGTGGGTGACGATATCGAGCTCTACACCGACGATACCCGCACCAAGCCTCTCGCCACCCTGCATACGCTCCGCCAGCAGATGGCGCGGGACGGAGCACGCGCCAATCTCGCGCTGGCCGATTTTGTAGCGTCCAAGGACACCGGGATCCCTGATTATGTCGGCGGGTTCGCCGTGACCGCAGGCATCGGCGAGGAGGACGTGGCGCGGCGCTTCGAGCGGGCCAATGACGATTACTCGAAGATCATGGTCAAGGCGCTCGCCGACCGGCTAGCCGAGGCCTTCGCCGAGGCGCTACATGCGAAGGTGCGCCGGGAGCTTTGGGCCTACGCCCCCGGCGAGACGCTCACCAACGAGCAACTGATCGCGGAACACTATGCCGGCATCAGGCCTGCTCCGGGCTATCCGGCCCAACCCGACCACACCGAGAAGCGCACGCTGTTCACGCTGCTGGATGCCGAGAAGGCGACAGGGCTGAAGCTGACCGAAAGCTACGCCATGTGGCCCGCGGCCGCCGTCTCGGGCCTCTATTTCGCGCATCCCGAAAGCCGCTATTTCGGCGTGGGCAAGATCGGGCGCGACCAGGTGCTCGACTACGCGAGCCGCAAGGATTGGGGCCCGGAGGAGGCCGAGCGCTGGCTCGCGCCGATCCTCAATTACGACCCGAAGCGCATCGCCGACGCCGCTGAATGAGGTGAGTAGGGGCTGAGGGCTCCCCAAAAAGCCGAAATCCCGACCGCCAGGGAATGCCGTGAGACTGAAGGCTTAAGCGAGGCCCATGGGGCCCAAGACGCGCGCCGCTAGATCATTCCCAGAATGACGGCCGCGAGAAAGCCGAACGACATGATCGCCATGATGGCGGTGATGGTGGCTGTGAGTTCCATCGGAAGCTCCTCTCCGATTGGAGGGCTGTCCATTTCTCCACTCTTCTTGAGTGTAAGGACCCCCTCGTTAATCGCCAAGACGTTTCCCTTTTGCACTGCACAACTCCTTTGGCGTCGCAGCGCGAGCTAATAAACGCGCCCGCGCGGGATCGGTTCACAGCACCCGGGGCATTTTTGATGGGTCGCGAAAGACTTGCAAACAGTGATGGCGAGGATGGTAAAAAGCCGAAACGTTGATGGCTGGCGGTTTAGGCCAGCCGCGGAAACCATTAACTGCGGCAAAGTTTTGCTGCTACGGTAACACAATCCGGGCGCTGTTCTCGGCTAGGCCGACGCGAAGCACCAAGAGCGGGGCGGGGCCTGCGCCGGGAGCTGCCTTCTAGAGGGAACTCGCGATGAGGACCGTCAGCATTCTTGGCCTTGGCATTCTAGCTACAATCTTCGCCTTTCCGGCGGAGGCTCTCACCATCTCGAATGTCGATCCCGACCCCCACACCATCACCGTCACGGTCGGCAGCGACAGCCAGGAGCTGACCATCGAGCCGCAGACCGAGGTCGACGCGCCTTGCGATAAGGGCTGCAAGGTCGAGCTGGAGAGCGGCGAGCAGTATGAGATGAAGGGGGACGAGTCGGTCTCGATCGAGGACGGGGTGATCTTCGTCGATGCCGCGCCGAGTGAAGAGGGCGACGATGGCGCCGCCGCCGGGGCAACCC
>DASYIU010000336.1:0-4425 GCA_035997285.1 Methyloceanibacter sp.
GGCCGACTGGATCAAGCCGGCGGATGGCGGCGTGGAGCGGCAGTGATGGGCGTCACGCCGCCTGTGTCGAAGCCACAAGTGGCGATGCCGCCCGCGCCGATGCTGTCAGCGGCAATGCCCGCGCTTGCCGGCGCCCGCATCGCACAATCGCCTGAGGTGAAACGCGTCGCGCCGCGAAGGCCGAAGGCACCGAAACCGCCGAAGCCACCGAGCGGGAGCGAATGCGCTTAGGGCCCCTCCTGCCAGGGCCGCGTGACCAACCCCCCAGCCTGGCGGCATGCGCATTTATTGGGCAGGGACGGGAACGGGTAGAAACAGGGCGGCGTTCTTTCGATGCCAATCGTGTGCCGATTGGACAAGGAGGAACCCCATGAAAAAATATCTGGTGGCGGCAGTTCTGATTGCGGCCTTTGTCACGCCTGCGCTCGCCGCAGACTATTACGTCGCCCTGAGGGTTGGCGGCGGCGGATGTGAGGTCATGACCACCGAGCCCACGGATGCAAAAAAATACAAGATGATGGGCAAATACAGCTCAGAGGCTGACGCCAAGGCGGCCATGGCCAAGATGACAGAGTGCAACAAGTAGGCTTATCGTTCGATCCGTTCGCGGAAGGGGGCCGTTTACCGGCCCCCTTTTCGTTTGGCACGGCTGCCGCGCTGGCCTTCCCTCAATTCGCAAATCTGAAGTGCAGCACGTCGCCGTCCTTCACCACGTAGTCCTTGCCTTCAAGCCGGAGCTTGCCGGCGTCGCGCGCGCCGGCTTCGCCATCGAGCGCCACGTAGTCGTCATAGGCGATCGTCTCGGCGCGGATGAAGCCCTTCTCGAAGTCGGTGTGGATGACGCCGGCGGCCTGGGGCGCGCGGGTGCCTTGCGGCACGGTCCAGGCGCGCGCCTCCTTCGGGCCGGCAGTGAAATAGGTGATCAGCTCCAAAAGCTTATAGCCCTCGTAGATCAGGCGATTGAGCCCCGGCTCTTTCAGCTCGAGCTCGTCGAGATAGGCTTGCCGCTCGGCCGGATCGAGCTCGGCCAGCTCGGCCTCGATCTTGGCCGAGATGACGACGCAGCCTGCACCTTCGGCGGCTGCCCGCGTCTCGACGGCGCGTGAAAATGCGTTGCCGGTGGCGGCAGAGGCCTCGTCCACATTGCAGACATAGACGACGGGCTTGGAGGTGAGGAGGCCGAGCCCCTTGAACGCTATCTGCTCGTCGTCGGACACGGCGGCAAATCGTGCCGGCCTGCCCTCGCGCAACAGAGGCAGCACCCGCTCGACCAGCTCGTGCGTCTTCTTCGCCTCCTTGTCCTGGCCGCGGATCTTCTTCTCCAGGATGGGCAGGCGCCGCTCGAGGCTGTCGAGATCGGCAAGCATCAGCTCGGTCTCGATGGTGTCGGCGTCGGCGATCGGGTCGATGCGGCCCTCGACATGGACCACGTCGTCGTCCTCGAAGCAGCGCAGCACATAGGCGACGGCGTCTACCTCGCGGATATGGGCGAGGAACTGGTTGCCGAGCCCTTCGCCCTTGGAGGCGCCGCGCACCAGACCCGCGATGTCGACAAAGGTGAGCCGCGTCGGCACCACCTGCGCGGATTTGGCGATGGCCGCGAGCCTATCGAGACGCGGGTCGGGGACGGGCACCTCGCCGACATTCGGCTCGATGGTGCAGAAGGGATAGTTGGCCGCAGCCGCGGCAGCGCTTTGCGTCAGCGCATTGAAGAGAGTGGACTTGCCGACATTGGGCAGCCCGACGATGCCGCATTTGAAGCCCATGATCTCAATCCATCACGAGCCGAACCAGCGGCGGAGCTTGCCGGCGAGCGTTCCGTCCGGAGCGGGCTTCTCGTCCTTCTTGCCGGAGGATTGATCCTTGCTGCGTGGGGCAGGCTTCTCGCGCGCCGCCTGCGGTTCAGCCGGCGCTTCGGGCTCCGACTGGAGCGCATGGGCCACGCGCGACTGGAACTTGTCGTTGGCCCCGTCGGCAAGATAAGGCGCCTCCTCGGCTATTGCCGCAAGCAGGAGCTCGAGCCAGGCATGGTCTGCCTTAGCGAAATCATGCAGCACATAGCCCGTGACCAGCTCTTTGCGGCCAGGATGACCGATGCCGATGCGCACGCGCACATAGTCGTTGCCGATATGGGCGGAGAGAGACCTGAGCCCGTTATGGCCGGCAACACCGCCGCCGGTCTTCACCCGCACCTTGCCGGGCGCAAGATCGAGCTCGTCGTGGAAGACGATCACGTCGCTGAGATCGAGCTTGTAGAAGTGCACGGCCTCGCCGACGGCGCGGCCCGACTCGTTCATAAAGGTCGCGGGCTTCAACAGCAGCACGGGCTCGCGCCCGAGCTTGGCTTCAGCGGCAGCGCCCGAGAAGCGCCTCCGCCAGGCGGGGAAGTCGTGGGCCGCGGCGATGGCGTCAATCGCCATGAAGCCCACATTGTGACGGTTGAAGGCGTGGTCCGCCCCCGGATTGCCGAGGCCGACAAAGAGCTTCATCGCGTCATCCTGATCGAAGGCTTGGGAAGCGCGTGCCGCGACGCGCCGGAGGCAAGAAGCGCTACTTCTTCTTCTCCGGCTTCTCTTTCTCCTTCGGCTTCTCCTTGTCCTCGGCGCCCTCGGCGGGGGCAGCGGCGGCAATAGCCTCGGCGCCGGGCTCGGCTGCCTCAGCAGTGGCAGCGCCGACCACGGGCTCTTCGGCCGAGCGGCCGACGATGGTCGCCACGGTGAAGTCGCGCTCGGTCGTCGTCGGCCGCACGCCCTTGGGCAAGGTGATAGCCGAGATGTGAACAGAGTCGCCGATCTCCAGCCCGGTCAGGTCCACGTCGAAATGGTCGGGGATCGCGTCGGCCGGGCAGCGGACCTGGATCTCGTGGCGCACGACGTTGAGTACGCCGCCGCGCTTCAAGCCGGGAGAGGCCGCCTCGTTGAGGAAGCGCACCGGCACCTCGACATTGACCAGGGCGTCCTTGCCCACGCGGAGGAAATCGACGTGGATGGGAAAGTCGCGCACGGGATCGAGCTGCACGCCGTGGGGGATCACCCGCATCTTGGTGCCGTCGACGTTGAGGGTGAAGATGGTGCTCTGGAAGTGCCCGGTGTGGAGCTGCTGGGTGATCGCCCGATAGTCCACGGCGATGGTCTGCGGCTCATGCTTTTCGCCATAAAGGATGCCGGGAATACGCCCGTCGCGGCGTGTGGCGCGGGCGCCACCTTTGCCTGAGCGCGGTCTCGCCCATGCCTTGAGTTCGATCGCCTCAGCCATCAATTCCTCCACGTCCAGAAATAATGAGGGGCCGGAAAGCGGCCCCGCAAGGTCGAGCGCGGCCTGCCGCCGCAGCTGAAATCGAGAGGCTTATAGCGCCTAAGCCATGGCCCTGACAATCGGCTCCTGAGGCGCCGGATACGGCGACAAGAGCGCCTTACGTGCGTAGAATAGGGCCTTAACGAGCGGAAGAGTTGCTGACCAGGAGATACACCCATGCCGCAGAGCGTCTACAAAGTCATCGAAGTGATCGGCACCAGCACGAAATCCTGGGAGGAAGCCGCCAAGATGGCGGTCGAGCTCACCGGCAAGCATTTGCGCGACCTGCGGGTGGCCGAGGTGCTCGAGCAGGACCTCGTCATTACCGACGGCAAGGTCGAGGCCTACCGCACCAAGCTCAAAGTCTCCTTCAAATATGAGGGCGGTCAGTGACAGCCGCTACCCTGGGCTGACGGAAGGGGTCTGAGACCGGTGACGCCGTTCGGCGCAAGCCGGGAGCGCCGACGCGTCTCCTCACCCGATGGAGTTCAGCAAGGACGAACGAATGGCGGCTCCATCCGCTCCTTCGGTAACGCCGGGCGCTCGATCTGCCTCCGCGCGTCTAAACCAGGAGTGTCTTTGCATCACACTCGACCGCGATGCGCTGTCCCAGACGCTTGCGCGGGAGGTTGGAGACCGGGACTTGGCAGGCCAGGAAGACGCTATTCTTCAAGCCGGCCGGTGGCCATGGCGGCAAGGCCGTCTCTCGCGGGGACAAAGTGACGAAGCGGGTATGGGAGGAAATTGTTCGAGGCGGTTACGTGGCGCAGGCGTTTGCGCCGCCCGGCGAGCGCATGATCAAACTCGATGGCACGGCGGAGCGGCGCTAAGACGGACGTCCGGCTCTAACACCTATGACGGCCAAATCCTGCTCACCGCCGCGCGTCTCTACCAGGGGCAGACGACGAATTTCAGAACGCCTGGGGGCGGGTTCGCCAGTGTTCGTGATCTAAGTCGCCCGCTGACCTAAGGCAGTGATTGGGGGGACGTCTCAATAAAACAGGCTCGAGACCGACTGCTCCTCGGCGGTGCGGGCGATTGCCTCGCCAAGCAGCGGGGCGATGGGCAGCACCCTGATGTTATGGGCGTTCCTCACCGACTCGCTCGGCAGGATCGAGTCGGTGATGACGA
>DASYIU010000337.1:0-6336 GCA_035997285.1 Methyloceanibacter sp.
TCTTGAGCGTGCTCGCGGCGATGATCGGCGGCAGCGTCGGATAGCCGCCGAAACCGATGACGGCTCTGGGCTCGATCTGCTTGAGCAGGCGCAGCGCCCCGAAATAACCGATGCCAAGCCGCGAGAAGGTCATCCCCACGGCGAACGGATTACGGCTCGTCAGCGTGGCGGACGGAATGCGGTGGATGGCGCGGGCCGGAAACTCGACGCCGTATTTCTCAGCACGGATGTCGGTGGCGAGCTCGACGGTGTAGCCGCGGCGGGCAAGCTCCTGAGCCAAAGCCGCAGCCGGAAAAAGATGCCCGCCCGTGCCCCCCGCAGCGAGCAGGATCGGGCGCGCGCTCAAGCCGCTTTCTCCGTGAGGCCGGAGGCTTCGGCGTCAGGCTCGGTGGGTGTGCTTCGCTTCAGCCGTCCCGCCATGGGCCGCTTGCGCGTCAGCCCAAGGGCAAAACCCATGGTCAGCGCCATGGCCAGCAGCGAGGAGCCGCCATAGGAGATGAAGGGCAACGTCATGCCCTTGGCGGGGAGCAGGCCGACATTGACGGCCATGTTGATCAGGGCCTGCAAGCCAAACAGCATGGTGAGACCGGCCACGGCATGTCTGATGAACCCGTCTGGCTCTTGTGAGGCCTTGGACAGGCCGCGCAGCACGATAAAGGCAAACAGGGCGACCAGGATGAGGCAGGCGATCAGTCCGTACTCCTCGGCGGCCACGGCGAAAATAAAGTCGGTATGGGAGTCGGGGAGCACGTCCTTGACCGTCCCCTCGCCCGGACCTCTGCCGAACCACCCGCCATGGAGAAAAGAATCGAGCGAGCGGTCGGCCTGGTAGGTATCGCCGGAGGCGGGGTCGAGGAAGCGGTCGATGCGCGAGGCAACGTGGGGCGCGAGGAAATAGGCGGAGATGATGCCGCCGACCCCGGCGAGCCCAAGCGCCCCGATCCACACGAGATTGATGCCCGCCATGTAGACGAGCGCGCCCCAGACCAGCGTGACGAGAAGCGTCTGGCCGAAGTCAGGCTGCATGATGAGGAGAACCGCGAACACGGCGTAAAGCGCCACGGCGAGTTGAATGCCGGGCACGTCGCGCCGCTTCTGAGCCTCATTGAAGAGCCAGGCGGTGAGCACGATGAAGGCCGGCTTCACGAACTCTGACGGCTGAATCGAGACGGCCCCGAGTTGGAGCCAGCGCTTGGCGCCTTTGATCTCGGGCCCTACGACGAGGATCACGGCCATCAGCGCGATGCCGGTGAGGAAGATGATGAGGCTCGCGCGGCGGATCTGCTTCGGCGTCAGCGTCGAGGCCGCGAACATGATCGCCACCGCGGGCAAAAGGAGAGCCGCCTGGCGGCGCACGAAATAGAACGGCTCAAGATCGTATTTTGCGGCAATCGGCGGGCTCGCCGCAAGCGAGAGCACGAGGCCAAGGCCCATCAGCAGCAGAAGGCCGAAGAACATCAGGCGGTCGACGGTGAACCACCAGTCGGAGAGAACGCTCTTGTCGGCGCGGGTGAGCCTCATGCCGCCCTCCCCCGCACGCTCTCGGCGCCGTCGAGCCCCATGACGATGTCGCGAAACGCCTCGCCCCGCTTCTCGAAATTGGCGAACTGGTCGTAAGAGGCGCAGGCCGGCGACAAGAGCACGACAGGCTCTCGTGCGCCGGAACCGCCGGCATCTGATGCGGCCGCGGCGACGGCCTGATCGAGGGTGCCGCAGTGCTTATGCGCGACGGCGCCGCCGAGCTGGCGCGCAAAGGCGTCAGCCGCCTCGCCGATGAGATAAGCGCGGGCGATGCGCGGGAAGAAGGGCTCAAGCCCGGCGAGACCGCCCTCTTTCGGCCTGCCGCCGATGATCCAGTAGATGTCGGTGAAGCTTGCCAGCGCCTTGCCGGCAGCGTCGGCATTGGTCGCCTTAGAGTCGTTAACGAACAGCACCTTGCCCCTCCGCGCCACCTGCTCCATGCGATGGGCGAGGCCGGCGAAACTCTTGAGCCCTTGCGCGATGGCCGCGGGGGCAAGCCCTTGCGAGCGGGCGAGCGCATAGGCCACGGCGGCGTTCTGCCAGTTATGGGCGCCTCTGAGCGAGCCGATGCCCGCAAGGTCGATGCGCGCCAGCTCGGCGCCACCTTCCATCTCATGCAGGACGCCATCCTTGGCCCACACGCCTGTCTCCACCGCGCGCCCGACGGCGATACGCTTGACGGCGAACGGACCGGAAAGCGCATCGGCGATGGCGCGCGAGGGCTCGTCGTCGATGCCGATCACGGCGGTCGCGCCAGGTCCCAATTTCGCAAACACCTGCACCTTGATGCGGGCATAATCGTGAAGCGTGCCGTGACGATCGAGGTGGTCGGGAGCGATGTTGAGGAGCGCCGAGGTGTCGGGCTCAAGCTGTGGCGAAAGATCGATCTGGAACGACGAAAGCTCGATGACATAGATGAGGTCAGGGGCGAAAGGCTCGAGGTCGAGCACCGATTTGCCGATATTGCCGCCAAGGGCCACGCGCTTTCCCGACGCAGCGAGGAGATGGGCCGTGAGCGCCGTCGTGGTCGATTTGCCGTTGGTGCCGGTGATGACCACGACCTTAGCGGGCGTCGCAACCCGCGCCCGCTCGCGGAAGAAGAGCTCGATGTCGCCGATCACTTCGACGCCGGCTTGGCGCGCCTTGATGACGCTCCAATGGGGCTCGGGGTGAGTCAAAGGGATGCCGGGGGCGAGCACAAGCGCGGCAAAGCGCGACCAATCGGCAGTCGCCAGATCGGTCAAAGCGAAGCCTTCGGCTGCGGCAGCCTCTTGTCCCTTCGCTTTATCGTCCCAGGCAAAGACGTTGGCGCCGCCCGCCGTAAGCGAGCGCGCAGCGGCAAGGCCGCTCAATCCCAAGCCTAGGACCGCAACGTTGCGGCCGGCGAAGATCGTCACGGGAATCATAATGTCTTGAACTTAGCGCAATTTCAGCGTGGCGAGGCCAGCAAGCGCAAGCACCACGGCAATGATCCAAAACCTGATCACCACCGTCGATTCGGGCCAGCCCTTCTGCTCGAAATGATGGTGCAGCGGCGCCATGCGGAAAACACGCTTGCCGAACAGCTGGAAGGACGTGACCTGTACGATCACCGAAGCCGCCTCGAGCACGAACAATCCGCCGACGATGGCGAGCACAAGCTCGTGCTTGGTGGCGACCGCGATTGAGCCAAGCGCGCCGCCAAGGGCAAGCGACCCCGTGTCGCCCATGAAGATGAGCGCAGGGGGCGCGTTAAACCATAGGAATCCGAGTCCGGCACCGACCAGCGCCCCACAGATCACGGCGAGCTCGCCGGTGCCTTGCACGAAATGGATCTGCAGATAGTCGGCGAAAAGCGCGTTGCCGACGAGGTAGGAGATGAAGCCGAAGGTGGCGGCGGCAATCATCACCGGCACGATGGCGAGGCCGTCGAGACCGTCGGTCAAGTTCACGGCATTGCCGGCGCCGACGATGATGAAGGCGCCGAAGGGGATGAAGAACCAGCCAAGGTCGATCTGCACGTTTTTGAAGAAGGGAATGGCGAGAGAGGTCGCGAGCGGCAGCTCGCCGACATAGGCGATGACCGAGGCGGCGAGCACCGCGGCAAGCGACTCGATGATGATCTTGATGCGGCCGCGGAAGCCTTCCGCCGATTGCTTGGTTACCTTGAGATAGTCGTCGTAAAGACCGACCGCGCCATAGACGAGGGTGAGGAGCAGGACCAC
Source organism: Methyloceanibacter sp. (assembly GCA_035997285.1). Taxonomy (GTDB): domain Bacteria; phylum Pseudomonadota; class Alphaproteobacteria; order Rhizobiales; family Methyloligellaceae; genus Methyloceanibacter. Next base: position 3,726 of record DASYIU010000337.1, read on the forward strand.
CCAGACATACGGGTTGCGCAGATTGCCCCACAGCAAGACGGAGAAAGTCAGGCCAGACAGGATCATGAGCCCGCCCATGGTCGGCGTGCCCTGTTTCTGCAGGAGGTGACGCTCGGGGCCTTCTTTGCGGATCGGCTGCCCCTTGCCCTGGCGGACGCGCAAGGACCTGATCACCCGTGGCCCGAACAGAAACACGAAGAGAAGCGCCGTGATCAAGGCCCCGCCGGTGCGGAAGGTGATGTAACGGAAGATGTTGAGAGCGGCGAGCTCAGGGGTCAACTCGGTCAGCCAATAGAGCATCGCCTGCTTTCCCTCTTGCGGCCCAGCGCTAACCCGGCACGCATTCGGTGCCGAAACGGCGCTTCAGCGCCTCGACGAGCGGGGCCATGCGGCTGCCTAAGGACCCTTTGACCATAATCGCGTCCCCCGGGCCTACCGCTGCCACCAGCATCGGCGCAAGCGCTTCGGCGGTCTTGGCATAAGCCCCGCGGCGGCTTGCCGGCAAAGCCTCATAAAGCGAACCCATCAGCTCACCGCAGGCAAAGACAACATCTACCCCGGCCCCGTCAATGAACTCCGCGAGCCCCTGGTGCAGTTTTGAGCTTTCTGGTCCAAGCTCCAGCATGTCGCCGAGCACGGCAACGCGCCGGTTGAAATCGCTGCGCGGCGTGAGCCCGAGCGTGGCAAGGGCCGCCTGCATCGAGGCGGGATTGGCGTTGTAGGACTCGTCGATGATCGCCACGCGCCCGTCTTTGCCGTCGATGACGGTGCGGCCGCCACGTCCGGCCTGGGCACGGAGTCCCTCGAGCGCACCTGCAGCACGCGCAAGATCGGCGCCCGCAACCTTCACGGCGGCAAGCACGGCAAGTGAATTCTGCACGAGGTGACGGCCGGGCGCCCCGAGGCGGTAGTGCACGGTCTCGCCCAAGATGTCGGCAGTGATGTTCGAGCCGTCGGGATGAAGCTCGACGTCGAGCAGCCGCGCCTCGGCATCTGGTGCCTCACCGAAGCCGACGATCTTCGCCCCATGCGCGAGCGCCGGCGCCTTAAGCCTCGCATAATAGGGGCTGTCGCGATTGATGATCGCCGTGCCGTCAGGCTCGAGTCCGCGGAAGATCTCAGCCTTGGCGTCGGCGATCTCCTCCACCGAGCGGAAGAAGCCGAGATGCACCGGCGCCACCGTGGTGACGATGGCGATATGCGGCCGGATCAGCTGCGTCAGCGCGTCGATCTCGCCCGCGTGGTTCATGCCGGCCTCGAACACGCCGAAGTTGACGGCCTTCGGCATGTTGGCAAGCGACAACGGCACGCCCCAGTGATTGTTGAAGGATTTTACCGAGGCGTGCACAGAGCCGCCTTGTTGAAGTGCGAGCCTAAGCGCCTCTTTGGAGCCGGTCTTGCCCACGCTGCCGGTGACGGCGATCACCACCGTGCCTTTGGCCCGGGCGCGCGCCGCCCTGCCGAGATCGTTCAGCGCCACGAGCGTATCGCCGACGCGGACCAGCCTCTCCTCATCGCCCTGAGGGAAGCCGCCATCCACGATGGCGCAGGCGGCGCCTGCATCCAGCGCCGCAACAACGAAGGCATGGCCGTCGCGGTTCGGCCCGCGAATGGCGACAAAGCCCTCACCCTTGCCGAGACTGCGGCTGTCGATGGAGAAGCCGGTGACGGGGGGCGTGCCCACGCCCAGGCACGTGCCGCCCGTGGCGCTCAGGATTTGGCCGATGGTCCAAAGCGGCTCAGCCACATCGCGCCTCTTGTTTCAGCGCGGCAGCCACCGCGTCGTGGTCGGAAAAGGGGATGACGGTCGTCCCCACGGTTTGACCGGTCTCGTGGCCTTTGCCAGCGACGAGCAGCACATCGCCCCGTTCGAGCCTGAAGACGGCCTCGGCAATCGCCGTGGCGCGGTCGGCCATCTCGATAGCGCCGGGAGAAGCTGCGAGGATCTGGCGGCGAATCTCCGCCGCATCCTCGCTCCGCGGATTGTCGTCGGTGACGATGGCGAGATCGGCCTTTTCGGCAGCGACCCGTCCCATCTCAGAGCGCTTGCCTTTGTCGCGGTCGCCGCCACAGCCGAAAACGACAACGAGCCGGTTCTGCACGTAAGGCCGCAAGGCATCGAGCGCCTTAAGCAGCGCATCGGGGGTGTGGGCGTAATCGATGAAGATGGGAGCGCCGCCGCGTGCCGTGCCGGCGAGATCGAGCCGCCCGCGCGCGCCCTGCAACGTCTCAAGCATCGGCAGCACCGTCGCCGCGCTCCCGCCGGTCGCCAGGCAAAGGCCGGAAGCGACCAAGGCGTTAGAGGCCTGGAAGGCGCCGACCAGGGGCAGGCGCACCTTGTGCCGTTTGCCGTCGTGCTCCACGGCGAGGTTCTGGCCGAACCCATCCACTTCGGCCGAGAGCAGCCGCAACGTCTTGCCGGCGCGCCCTATCGTGATGAGGGAGAGCCCCCGCGCCTTGGCTTCAGCGGCCACCTGCTCGCCCGCTTCGGTGTCGACATCGACGACGGCTCCCGCGCCGCGCGGCAGGAGCTCACTGAACAGGCGGAGCTTCTGCATGGAATAGTCCTCGAAGCTGGCGTGATAATCCAAATGATCGCGGGTGATGTTGG
>DASYIU010000338.1:0-1550 GCA_035997285.1 Methyloceanibacter sp.
GCGCCGGCGCGCAAGGCGGCAGTCCTGATGGCGGCGATGTTCTCGCCATAGGTCCCGCCCTTGAACACGCCTGACCCGGCCACGATCACATTAGCGCCCGCCTCGACCACGAGCGGGGCGGTCTCGGCATTGATGCCACCATCCACCTCGAGGTGAATGGGCCGCGCGCCGATCGCTTGGCGGATGGCCCTGATCTTCCCGAGCTGCGAGGGAATGAAGGCCTGGCCGCCGAAACCGGGGTTCACCGTCATGACGAGGACGAGGTCGACCTTGTCGAGCACATATTCGATGGCCTCCACGGGTGTCGCCGGGGTGATGCTGACGCCCGCCTTCTTGCCGAGGCTCCTGATGAGCTGAAGCGAGCGGTCAAGGTGCGGGCCGGCTTCGGCATGCACGGTGATGATGTCTGAGCCCGCTTTGGCGAAGGCCTCGATATAGGGATCGCAGGGCGCAATCATGAGATGCACGTCGAACAGCTTCTTGGAATGCGGGCGCAGCGCCTTGACCACGTCGGGGCCGATGGTGATGTTGGGCACGAAATGCCCGTCCATGACATCGACATGGATCCAGTCGCAGCCCGCCGCGTCGACGGCGCGCACCTCCTCGCCGAGCCTGGCAAAGTCGGCGGAGAGGATGGACGGGGCAATGATGATGTCTTTCGCCATGGCAGCAGCTCGGTCTGGGCATCGACGGCCTAGGCATATCGGCCTCGGCTCTCTTTTAGACCACATTCCGCTTAACCAAAATCGTCATGCCCGGCTTTATGCCGGGCATCCACGTCTTTTCGTGGATTTCGTGGATGGCCGGGACAAGTCCGGCCATGACCAGCGTAAATTAAGGAGCGCGGGCCCCGCTTCGCGCCAGCGCCAACACCGCCGGCAATTCATGGCCACCGAGCCACTCCAGGAACGCTCCGCCGGCCGTCGACACATAGGTGAAGTCGGCGGCGTGAGCCGCGTTCAGGGCCCTTACCGTGTCGCCACCCCCGGCAACGCTTACCAGCTTCCCTTCTTTGGTAAGCCGGGCGACCTCGTGGGCGAGCGCGAAGGTCGCTTCGCCGAAGGGCGCCGTCTCGAAGGCCCCGAGTGGGCCGTTCCACAGCACCGTCTTGACCGCGCCGAGGCGAGCCTTCAGGTCGGCGACGCTGTCGGGTCCGAAATCGAGGATCATGGCGTTGGCGGGGACCTCGCCAACCGGGCAAACGCGCCAATCGACGCCGGCCTTCAGCTCCTTGGCCACCACCACGTCGCTCGGCAAGACGATCTCGCAACCCGATCGCTCGGCCTTCACCATGATGGTCCTGGCGGTCTCAACGAAATCGGGCTCTGAGAACGAGGCGCCGATCTCGACCCCCTTGGCGAGGAGGAAAGTGTTGGCCATGCCGCCGCCAACCACAAGCTGGTCCATGCGCGCGGCAAGATTGCTCAGGACCTCGATCTTAGTCGAGACCTTAGCCCCGCCGACAATGGCCATGACCGGCCGCTCCGGCTCTTCGAGCGCCTCACCGAGCGCCGTGATCTCGGCCATCATCAGGAGCCCGGCATAAGACG
>DASYIU010000339.1:0-3554 GCA_035997285.1 Methyloceanibacter sp.
TCCGACGACCTTCAGGTCGGCGACGTCGTGCTGGCGATGGGCAACCCGTTCGGCGTCGGCCAGACCGTGACGCACGGCATCATCTCGGCGGTGGCGCGCACGCAAGTCGGCATCTCCGACTACCAGTTCTTCATCCAGACCGATGCCGCGATCAATCCCGGCAACTCGGGCGGCGCGCTGGTCGACATGGCCGGGCGCCTGGTCGGCATCAACACCGCGATCTTCTCGCGCTCCGGCGGCTCCCAGGGCGTCGGCTTCGCCATTCCCGCCACTATGGTGCAGGTGGTGGTAACCTCGGCGCGCTCCGGCGGCAGTGGCCGGCTTGCTTGCGGGCGACGTCGTGGTCAGCGTCGACGACAAGCCGGTCAACGACCCGCAAGCCTTCCACTACCGCTTCGTGACCAAGGGTGTCGGCGGGACGATCGAGCTCGGCGTCTTGCGCAAAGGCCAGAAGGTCAAGACGACCGTCGCGCTGGTGGCGCCGATCGAGGATCCGCCGCGCGATGCGCGCGATCTCGAAGGCCATCATCCGCTGACCGGCTGCAAGGTCGCCAACCTATCGCCTGCCGTTGCCCAGGAGGTCGGGGTCGATGACGACGGGGGGCAGGGCGTGGTGGTGCTCGAGGTTCAGGATAAGACCCCGGCCGCCCGGCTTGGCGTCAAGCGCGGCGACATCGTGCTGGCGCTTAACAATGAGAAGGTGAAGTCGGTGGCGCAGCTAGTCGGCGTTCTCGATAAAGCTGATGGCGGCTGGCGGCTTTCGCTCGAGCGCGGCGGGAAAGTGTTCAACCTCGCCATTCAGGGCTAACGCATGAAGAAGGCCGCGGCCACGCTGTTCGAGGCTGCCGGGCTCGCCGACAGCGCCCCCCGGCCGCTCGCCGACCGCTTGCGCCCCGCCTCGCTCGACGAGGTGATCGGCCAGGATCATTTGTTGGGCGAGCAGGGCATCTTGCGCCGCATGGTCAAAGCCGGGCGGCTGTCGTCGGTGATCTTCTGGGGACCGCCGGGGACCGGGAAGACGACCGTCGCGCGGCTTCTCGCCGAGGTCACCGAGCTTCACTTCGAGCAGCTCTCGGCGATCCATTCCGGCGTCTCGGACTTGCGCAAAGTGTTCGAGGCGGCCCGCGCGCGGCGCGAGGAGGGGCGTGGCACGCTCCTGTTCGTCGACGAGATCCACCGCTTCAACCGCTCGCAACAGGACGCGTTCCTCCCTTGCATGGAGGACGGGACGATCGTGCTGGTTGGCGCCACCACGGAGAACCCGTCTTTCGAGCTCAATTCAGCGCTTCTGTCACGGGCGAGCGTTCTGACCTTCAGGCGTCTCGACGAGGCGGCACTGGAGGCGCTGCTGCAGCGCGCGGAAGCCCATGAGGGGCGCAAGCTGCCGCTCACCGAGGATGCGCGGGGGGCGCTTCTCAACATGGCTGACGGCGACGGCCGTGGCGCCATGAACCTTGCCGAGGATGTGTTTCTCGCCACGTCGTCGGGGGCCAAAATTCCTCTCGACCGTGAGGCGCTGGTCGCTCTCGTGCAGCGCCGCGCTCCCCTCTACGACAAGTCCCAGGACGGCCACTACAATCTGATCAGCGCGCTGCACAAATCGGTGCGGGGCTCAGACCCCGACGCCTCGCTTTATTGGCTCGCCCGCATGCTGGCGGGCGGGGAGGGCCCGCTCTATATCGCCCGGCGCCTGGTGCGCATGGCCGTCGAGGACATCGGGCTTGCCGACCCGAACGCCTTGGTGCAGGCCAATGCCGCCAAGGAGGCCTACGATTTTCTGGGATCGCCCGAGGGCGAGCTGGCGCTGGCGCAGGCCACGGTCTATCTCGCCACCGCGCCGAAATCGAATGCGGCCTACGTCGCGTTCGGGGCGGCGTCGCGCGCGGCGACGGAGAGTGGTTCGCTGCTGCCGCCCAAGCATATCCTCAATGCCCCGACCAAGCTCATGAAGCAGGAGGGCTATGGCCGAGGCTATGCCTACGACCATAGCGAGGACGAGGCCTTCTCAGGTCAGAACTACTTTCCCGACGGGATGGAGCGGCAGCAATTCTATGCACCCACGTCCTTTGGCTACGAGGCGGAGGTGAAGGCTCGCCTCGACCGCTGGTCTCAGCTTCGCGCCGAGCGGTCGAAGCGCAAATAAGCCTCGTCGAGGTTCCCAGCGTTCAGCGCCGCTCTCGGCATCGATCGGGGACACGGCGGTCGCGGGGGACATCCTTCCATCTTAACGCAGAAAAGGTGCGTAGAGCCGCAACGGCAAGCGCGGCCATCCCGGGTCGCACGGAAACCAAGCTCGAATCCGCTGCGCCTCTTGGTCGCTTGACGCAAACGCGATTGTTCACCTAGTTTGCCGACAAAGGGGATGGAGTCCCCCAAAACTGCCCTTAGGGCTGATGACTCCTGCCGCTATTCGTAGCGGTGGGAGAGGTCTGGTCACCCGCCGCCAGGTGGGTTCGCGTCCTTATCGCTCCCGCCAAGATGAGTTCCGAGCGCGCATTGCACCGGCTTTGCGCCGAGGCATTTTGCGTATTGCCGGCACCAGGGCCGGCGATGGCTAGAGGACCGCACACGGAAAATGTCTGGTTGATTTCTACGCTGTGGATCGGTCTTGCCCTCGTCGCGGCGCTGATCTCGATTCGGGTCGGCATTTCGGTGGCTCTGATCGAGATCATCGTCGGCGGTTTTGGCGGTAATCTTCTCGGGCTCACGCCCAATGATTGGATCAGCTATTTGGCGAGCCTCGGTGCGGTCCTGCTCACCTTTCTCGCCGGCACCGAGCTCGACCCCGTGGTGGTGCGAAAGCATTTGGGCTCGACCCTCTCGATCGGCGCGGTCGGTTTTATCGCCCCCTATCTCGGCGTGCTCGCTTATGCCCATTATGCGCTCGGCTGGCCATGGCCGCAGGCGCAGATCGCCGGCATCGCGCTCTCGACCACCTCGGTCGCGGTCGTCTACGCCGTCATGGTGGAGACCGGCTTGAATCAGACGGAGATCGGCAAGATCATTTTGGCCGGCTGCTTCGTGAACGACGTCGGCACGGTATTGGCCTTGGGGATCGTCTTCGCCAACTACAATGTGTGGCTCGTACTGTTCGGCGTGGCGACCGCACTCGCCATGTGGTTCACGCCGAAAGTCATGCCCTGGTTCGCCAAGAGTTTCGGCGGGCGCGTCAGTGAACCCGAGGCGAAGCTTTTACTGCTCATACTATTCGGGCTTGTCACGCTCGCTGCCATCGCCAAGAGCGAGGCCGTCCTTCCGGCCTATCTTTTGGGGATGACGCTCGCCACCTTCTTCATCAAGGAGCGGGCCTTGGCACAGCGTCTCCGCGCCATCACCTTCACCCTGCTCACGCCGTTCTATTTCCTGAAGGCAGGCTCGCTCGTGAAGTTCGACACGATCATGGCGGCGATCGGGCTCATCACCATCTTCCTCGCCGTGAAGATGGCGACGAAGTTCGTGGGCATCCTGCCGCTCACGCGGGTGTTCAATTTTGGCCGCCGCGAGGGGATGTATACAACCTTGATGATGTGCATGGGACTGACATTCGGGACGAT
>DASYIU010000340.1:0-3333 GCA_035997285.1 Methyloceanibacter sp.
AGGCCAAGAGCGAGCGCAAGAAGGCGGGCTGCTGACATGACCGCTATGCCGATTGCGGTTCAGGAGGCGCGGAAGCTCTTCGAGCGGCTACAGCGCTTTCCCCATCTTGCGATTGCCGTCTCCGGCGGGCCCGACAGCCTCGCGCTCTTGCATCTTGCCGCAGGCTGGCGCGCCGATAAGCGCTCGACCCGCAAGCTCAGCGTGCTCACGGTCGATCACGGGCTTCGCGCTCAGTCCCGCGACGAGGCGCTGATGGTCGGGCGCATGGCCCAGGCCCGCGGCCTTCCCCACACGATCCTTTCCTGGGAGGGAGGCGGAACTCAGGCCGCAAGTCTCCAGGCGCGCGCACGCACCGCACGCTATGATCTCATGGCAGCCTTCTGCCACGCGCACGACATTCCAGCCCTCGTCACCGCCCACACCCAAGACGACCAGGCCGAGACCTTCCTGATGCGGCTCAAGCGCGGTAGCGGGCTGGACGGCTTGGCGGCCATTCCGGAGCAAGGCGCCTGGGCGGGCATCGCCCTCCTGCGGCCTTTGCTCGACGTGCCGAAGGCGCGTCTTGTCGCCACGCTGAACGAGCAGGGGATCGGCTTTGCCTCAGACCCGAGCAATACCGATCCTCGCTTCGAGCGTGCGCGGGTGCGGGGAAGCGGAGAGGCGCTCATCGCGCTTGGCCTGACGCCGGAGGCGCTTGCGCTCTCGGCGCGGCGCTTGCGGCGTGCGCGCGAGGCGCTGGATCACGCCGCGCAATGCTTCCTCGCCGCGTGCAGCGAGACGAGCGAAGCGGGCTATTCACTCATCGACCGAGAGGCGCTCGCATCCGCGCCGCCAGAGGTCGCCCTTCGCGCACTCTCCTGCCTCATCGCGAGAGTGGGCGGTGGCGAGGAGCCGTTAAGGCTCGCCAAGCTCGAGGCCTTGCTCGCTTCTTTCGCGGAGAATCCTGAAAAGACCCATACGCTTGGGCGGTGCCGGCTCGAGCCCATCTCCGGGCGCCTTGGCATCTTCCGCGAGGTTAGAGCTACAGGCCTTCCGGTCGCCACGCTCGAGCCGGGCGAGCGGATGCTCTGGGACAACCGCTTCAGGATCGAGCTCGGGGTGGATGAGAGGGAGCCCGTCACCGTCCGCGGCCTCGGCGATTTCGGCTTCCGGGCCTGGCGCGACCGCTCAGGCGTCGCCGCAAGTCTCCCGCGACTTGCAGGCCGGACGCTGCCAGGATGCTGGCGGGGCGAGGACTTTATCGGCGTGCCCGCCCTCGGCAACCTGTCTGGTTTGGGCCAGCGCGCGGGCTTCGATTGTCGCGCTCGCTTCGTGAACGCCGAAGCGATCGTGGGGAGGGAACGTGGCTCGCCCTAAACCGTTGAGAAAGCATGCACCTCTTTGCGATAGCGTTACTTGGCAAGGAAGCTGCAGGTTCCTATGTTACCAAGTCCTAGTCTCGATCCGTTCCGGCCGTTGGGGGGCGGGCTTCCAAGCGCTTAAGCCGCGCGTCGATTAAGCCGTCAGGTCAGGTCAGTTCATGAACTCGAATTTCCGCAACTTCGCCATCTGGGTGTTCATCGGCCTCCTTCTGGTCGCGCTGTTCAACCTGTTCCAGAGCCCGGGCGTCCATGTCCGCGGCAATGAGATCAGCTTCTCGCAGCTCCTGAGCGAGGTCGAAGGCGGCAACATCCAGGACGTGACCATCGCCGGCAACCAGATCACCGGCCACTTCACCGACGGCCGCAATTTCCAGACCTATGCGCCCAACGACCCCAACCTGGTCGACAAGCTGAATCAGAAGGGCGTGAAGATTACCGCCAAGCCGTCAGAGGATGACGTGCCGTCGCTGCTTGGCGTGCTCGTCTCCTGGTTCCCGATGCTGCTGCTGATCGCCGTATGGATCTTCTTCATGCGCCAGATGCAGTCGGGCGGCGGGCGCGCCATGGGCTTCGGCAAGTCCAAGGCCAAGCTGCTCACCGAGCGGCACGGCCGCGTCACCTTCGACGACGTGGCTGGCGTCGAGGAGGCCAAGGAGGATCTCGAGGAGATCGTCGAGTTCCTGCGCGATCCACAGAAGTTCCAGAAGCTCGGCGGGCGTATCCCGCGCGGCGCGCTGTTGGTCGGACCTCCCGGCACCGGCAAGACGCTGCTGGCGCGCGCCATCGCCGGCGAAGCCAACGTGCCGTTCTTCACCATCTCCGGTTCCGACTTCGTCGAGATGTTCGTGGGCGTGGGCGCAAGCCGTGTGCGCGACATGTTCGATCAGGCGAAGAAGAACGCGCCTTGCATCATTTTCATCGACGAGATCGACGCCGTCGGCCGGCACCAGGGCGCTGGCCTTGGCGGCGGCAATGACGAGCGCGAGCAGACCTTGAATCAGCTCCTTGTCGAGATGGACGGGTTCGAGGCGAACGAGGGGATCATTCTCATCGCCGCCACCAACCGTCCCGACGTGCTCGATCCGGCGCTGCTGCGCCCCGGCCGTTTCGACCGCCAGGTGGTGGTGCCGCGCCCGGACATCATCGGCCGCGAGAAGATCCTCAAGGTGCATGTGCGGAAGGTGCCGCTTGGGCCGGACGTGGATCTCCGCGTGATCGCGCGCGGCACGCCTGGCTTCTCGGGTGCCGATCTCGCCAACCTCGTCAACGAGGCCGCGCTGCTTGCCGCGCGCCGCTCCAAACGCCTCGTCATGCAGGGCGAGTTCGAAGACGCCAAGGACAAGGTTATGATGGGCGCCGAGCGCCGCTCCATGGTCATGTCCGAAGAGGAGAAGACGCTGACTGCCTATCACGAGGGCGGGCACGCGCTCGTCGCGTTGCATCAGGCGGCGTCAGATCCCGTGCACAAGGCGACCATCATCCCGCGCGGCCGCGCTCTCGGCATGGTCATGCGGCTGCCTGAGCGCGACTTGCTCTCCTACACCCGCGCCAAGCTCAAAGCCGACATCACCGTCGCCATGGGCGGACGCGTCGCCGAGGAGATCGTGTTCGGCTATGAGAAGGTTACCTCCGGCGCCTCCTCCGACATCAAGATGGCGACGCTGCTGGCCCGCGCCATGGTCACCCAATACGGCATGTCCGACAAGCTCGGGCCGCTCGCTTACGGCGATAACGAGGAGGAAGTGTTTCTCGGCCACTCCATCGCGCGGACGCAGAATCTCTCCGACGAGACCCAGACCATCGTCGATGAGGAGATCCATCGCATCGTCGACGAGGCCTACGAGCAGGCGCGCAAGATCCTTCAGGAGAACTTGAACGATCTGCACGTCGTCGCCCGCGGCCTGCTCGAATACGAGACGTTGTCCGGCGAGGAGATCAAGGACCTGCTCAAGGGCAAGCCGCCGGTGCGCGA
>DASYIU010000341.1:0-4172 GCA_035997285.1 Methyloceanibacter sp.
CATGAAGCTCGGGATGCCGCCGGGCGGGGAGCATCTCTACCCGGCATTCCCTTACGCCTCCTACCAGCGCATGACCTATGAGGACCTGATCGACCTCAAGGCCTACCTCGACACCTTGCCGGCATCGAGCAACGCCGTGCCTGACCACGACCTTGCCTTCCCGTTCAATATCAGACGCGGGCTCGGCCTCTGGCAGAAGCTCTATGTCGACGGCAAGGCCTTCGTTCCCGATCCCGCCGCGACCGCCGAGCTCAAGCGGGGCGGCTATCTCGTCATGGCGCCCGGCCACTGCGCCGAGTGCCATTCGTCGCGCAACATCATTGGCGGCATCGTCAAGGACAAGGAATTCGCGGGCGCCAAGAACCCCGCAGGCAAGGGCACGATTCCCAACATCACGCCGAGCCACGACGGCATCGGCGACTGGAGCAACGCCGATATCGTCGACCTGCTGGAGAATGGCAATCTCCCCGATGGCGACGTGGTCGGCGGCGCCATGGCGGCGGTGCAGGAGAACGTGGCCAAGCTCACCGACGAGGACCGCAAGGCGATCGCTGCCTATCTCAAGGCGCTGCCGCCGCGCCCCAACGCCGTGCCGAAATCTGAGCAGACCAAGGATGAAGATCGCCCGGAGTCGGCCGGCGAAGGCGGCAACGGCCAGCAAGAGCACGACACCCGCAGTGAGTGAAGGCGCAATGCGTAAGCCGCGTGGCCAGGACCGGCATCGAAGCGTCGCTGGCGCTCTCGCGATGTCGCTTAGGGCGCGCCCGATGCGCCGAATTCAGACATCCTCTCCCGCACGGCGATCAAGCCGACGGCCAAATGAAACGGGCGCCACATTTTCTCGAGGCAACTCGCGTTTTGCCATCATTAGCGCCATTTCGGGGCGATGATGGGAGAGTGGACGGGATCCGGGCCTGTCCTCTGCCCGTGAGGGTGGAAGTGGTGTAGAGTGAGTCCTGCTCGCGTGGCGCGAACATCGCCTGAGCGTTTGAGGTCTTCGATGGCGGGGAGACGAGGAGGCGCGCGAAGCCTGGTGCTTTGGCTCGCGCTGGTGGCTGCCGTGACGGTGGCCCTCTCGACGGTGTCGATTGCCGCGCCTTGGTGGAAGCGCGATGATAAGACGGCGCAAGGGGTGCCGCCCGTTGTCGTTCCCAAAGACCAGCAACGCTTGAAAGCGAGGGCCGTGCGCGAGTCGGATAGCGCTTGTGGCTTCCCCTTGACCTATTCGCGGAGTTTGCGCCGCTGCGTTTGCAACCGCGACGGCTACAGCCTGCAGGGGGGGAGCTGCATCCGCGACAGCGCCTTGACCTCGTGCCGCGCCGAGGAGCGCTGGTCGCCGAAGCGGGGCGCCTGCCTTTGCGCCAAAGGGCTTAAGCGTAAGGGAGACGCCTGCATTGCCGATGAGCCTGTCATCGCCGTCGCGACCCCCGATGCGGGGCCCGCGCCCACGCCATCGGCCGAGCTCCCGGACGAGCAAGTGCAGGCAATTTCGCGCGCGCAAAGCTGCCTGACCGAGCTCGGCTACTATAAGGGCCCAATCGACGGCAAGAGAGGCAAGGAAACCTGGACGGCCTATTGGAACTTCAAGAACGATCACGGGCTTAAGGCCTATAGCGATCTCCTCGCTGCGCCCGTGCAGCAAAAATTCGCTTCCCTGTGCAAGGGCCCTGAGACGACCGCGGCGACCGAGCCTGCAGCCCAACCGGCTGACGACACCCAAGACGGCGCGACGCCCGGCGAGGAAGTCGTGCCGCTGGAGCCGATCACTCGTCTCGACATCGATTGTCTGCCCGACGATCTCCTCGCGCTGCTTCGCCGCGCCCACGGGTCAAGCGTCACCACGACGCGATGCGAGACGGCGTGCCTGCCCACGCCAAAAGGGCTCGATCAGTCGCAACTCGACGAGCTGCAAACCAAGAACGGCGTGGTGTGGTGCCGCGCCTGCGTGTCCATTGAAGGGCATCTCGCCCTTGACGACGTGAAGCGCGTCGAGCGCGCTGGCAACCTCCAGCTTTGCGCCACCCCGCCGCTTCAGCTCCCGCGCCTTGGGACCGGCACCGGCGCCCACGTCAAGTCCTACACCAAGGTCCGCGCGCTCTACCGCGCCTTGCCGCCGGCGGCGGAGGACACCGGGGCGCTCGCCGTCATCATCGGCAATCGCAGCTATACGAAGCTGCCGCCGAGCGAGACCTCGCAGAACGATGCCGGCGCCATGTATGCCTTCCTCACCGAGCATCTCGGCTACCGCCAGGAAAACATCATCGATGTGCGCAACGCCAAGAAGGCCGATCTCGAAAGGCTGTTCGGGGCGAGCCCTGGTGACGAGGGCGATCTGGCGCGCCTCGTCCGCTCGAAGCCCGGCGCCAAGGTGCTCATCTATTATTCAGGCCACGGTGCCATCGACAGTGCTCAGCGTGAGGCGTATCTCCTGCCCGTCGAGACCGAGTCCTACCGCGAGGAGACCGCCGGCTACAAGCTGTCGACGCTCTACGCCAATCTCGCCCGGCTCGACACCAAATCGGTGCTCCTCCTGCTCGAGACGGAGTATGGGCGGGACCATAGCGACTACGTGCTGCCCCCCAATCTGCCCGAGACCACCAACACGGCGCTCCCCAAGGCCCCCGTTCCCGTGCTCACCGTGCTCGTCGCCTCCGACCGCGGCCAGCGCACGCTCATCGACACCACCTACGATATCGGCCTCTTCACCCGCTATCTTATCGAGGGACTCGCCGGCGGCGCCGACCTCCGCCCGATCGGCAATGGCGACGGCAAGCTCGATAGCGTGGAGATCTATGTTTACACCGCCGCCATGGTGCGGCTCGCAGCGCGCAAGAGCTTTGGATTGTTGCAGAATCCCGTCTATTCCAGCGCCGCCACGACCGTGCTCACGAGCGCCGGGACGGCTCCTGTCGGACCCAACTGAGGTGGCGCGAGATTGGGCAGGGCTTGGCCCTGACGCTCTTTGCCGCACCGCTCAAGTCAGATTGTTGGGGGAGCGCGCGAAAAGCGCTTTACAAGGGGTGCAGGATTTCATACGGGACCACGCAGGCTCGTAGGCGGTTTCGCTCAAGGGCAGCACTGACATCGGCAATCTCGTGTGGGAGTAGACATGGGATGGACGTTTTCACTTCTGCCGCGGAGTTTCTCCGTGATCGCCGTCCGGAGCGGCCGGTCTTAGCTCTGAGGCCCCACGCCGCGCTCCGAGCGGCGAACTGGTTTCTCGCCAACTTTCCCGGTCGCGTGCTTTACGCCGCCAAGGCTAACGACGCAGCTTTGATCGTCGAGGCTCTGGTCGAGGCTGGCATCCGTTCCTTCGACGTGGCTTCCCTGGTCGAGATCGAACGCTTGGCGCCGGTCCCCGGCGCCGAGCTCTACTTCATGAATCCCATAAAGTCGCGGGGGGCGATCGTGCGCGCCTATCGCGATTTCGGCGTCAAGAGCTTCTCCTTCGACAGCGACGACGAGCTCGACAAGATCATCGTCGAGACGGGCGGGGCGGAAGACCTCAATCTCTTCCTCCGCGTTGCCTGTCCCAACACCCACAGCCTGATCCCGCTCGAGGGCAAGTTCGGGGTGTCGGACGAGGAGGCCCCGGCGCTGCTTCTGCGGGCGCGCCAGCTCGCGTGCCGGCTCGGCATCACCTTCCATGTGGGCTCGCAGGCTGTCGTCCCCGCAGCCTTCGGCGAGGCGCTGCGGCAGGTCGGCCAATTGATCGTGGCGTCCGGCGTCCTGGTCGACGCCATCGACATCGGCGGCGGCTTTCCGAGCCGCTATCCTCATTCGGACCCGCCGGAACTTGCGAGCTTCATGGACGAGGTGGTGCGGGCGGCGGACGAACTTGCCGTCAGGCATTCCTGCGAGCTGCTGTGCGAGCCCGGGCGTGCGCTCGTGGCGGAGGCCGAGTCGGTCATCGTGCGCGTCGATGCGCGCCGCGGCAACGCCCTTTACGTCAATGACGGAGCTTTCGGCACGCTGTTCGATGCCGCCTATTCGAATTTCCGCTTCCCGGCGCGGCTGGTGGCAACCTCCCGCCGCAAGGTGAAGCCGATCACCGAGTTCTCCCTCTATGGGCCGACCTGCGACAGCTCCGACTACCTGCCTGGTCCCTTCGTGCTGCCGGATTGCGTGCGCGAAGGCGACTATATCGAGATTGGGCAGATCGGTGCCTACGG
>DASYIU010000342.1:0-2927 GCA_035997285.1 Methyloceanibacter sp.
AGCGACTTGCCGATCTCCACGCCCTCGGCGAGGAAGAACGTGTTGGCCATGGCCCCGCCGATGATCAGCCTGTCGACCTTGGCGGCAAGGTTGGTCAGCACCGGGATCTTGGTCGACACCTTGGCGCCGCCGGCAATCGCCATCACGGGCCGCGCCGGATGCTCGAGCGCCCGGTCGAGCGCCCTGATCTCGGCCATCATCAGGAGGCCGGCATAAGACGGCAGAAGGTGGGTGATGGCCTCGACCGAGGCATGGGCGCGATGCGCGGTAGAAAAGGCGTCGTTGACATAGATGTCGCCGAGCGCGGCAAGGGCCTTGGCGAACTCGGGATCGTTCTTCTCCTCGCCCTTGTGATGGCGCAGGTTCTCGAGCACGGCCACCTCACCCACCTGAAGCGCATTGACGGCCCGCTTGGTCTCGTCGCCGAAAGAAGCGCCGACAAAGCGGACGGTAGTCCCCGGCATCAGCTCCTGCATTTTCGCGGCGACCGGCTGCAACGAGGTTTCCGGTGTGGGTACTCCCTTGGGACGCCCGAGATGCGACAGCACCACGACCTTGGCGCCCTTTCGGGCAAGTTTGGCGATGGTGGGCAGCACGCGATCGATGCGAGTCGCATCGGCGACGCCGCCTGCCTCGATCGGCACGTTGAAGTCGACGCGGACCAACACGCGCTTTCCTTCCACATCGACGCCAGCGATGGTCCTGACGCGGGAGAGGTCGAGACCAGCCGCCGTAGCGCTGCCAGGACAACCCTCCCGGAGCGGAGAGGACAGCTCGTTCATATCAGCCGGCCCATGGCGGCGGCCGTGTCGGACATGCGGTTGGAGAAGCCCCATTCATTGTCGTACCAGGACACCACGCGGCAGAAGGTGCCGTCGACCACATGGGTGCTTTTGAGATCGAAGATCGAGCTCAAAGGTTCGTGGTTGAAGTCGGTCGAGACGAGCGGCTTCGCATTCACCCCGAGGACGCCCTTGAGCGGCCCGTTAGCGGCGGCAGTCATCGCCTGGTTGATCTCCTCGGCGCTGGTCGGGCGCAGCGCCTGGAAGGTCAGATCGACCAGGCTCACATTCGGCACAGGCACCCTGATGGCGGCGCCGTCGAGCTTGCCCTTGAGCTCCGGCAGCACGAGGCCCACCGCCTTGGCGGCACCGGTCGAGGTCGGGATGAGGTTCATCGCGCTCGCCCGCGCCCGGTAAGGGTCGTTGTGCAGCGTATCGACCGTCCGCTGATCTCCGGTATAGGCGTGGATCGTCGTCATATAACCGCGCTTGATGCCGATGACCTCGTTTAGCACCTGGGCCACGGGCGCAAGGCAATTGGTGGTGCAGGACGCATTGGAAACGACATGATGCTCCTGGGTGAGCTTGTCGTTGTTGACGCCGTAGACCACGGTGAGATCGGCGCCCGCGCAAGGGGCGGAGACGAGCACGCGTTTGGCGCCGGCGGTCAAGTGCTTGGCGGCGCCCTCGCGGTCGGTGAAACGGCCGGTGCATTCCATAACGATGTCGACGCCAAGGTCGCGCCAAGGAAGCTTCTCGGGCGTCGCTTCGGAAAGGACGGCAACGTCCTGGCCGTCGGCCTTGAGCCGGCTGCCTACGACACTGACCTTGCCGGGGAACCGCCCATGCACGCTGTCGAACTCGAGCAGATGAGCGTTCATCTCGGCCGAGCCGAGATCGTTGATCGCGACGAAGTCGAGATCCTTGCGGCCGGACTCGAGATAAGCCCTGAAAGTGAGCCTGCCGATCCGGCCAAATCCGTTGATGGCGACGCGCTTGTTAGCCATTTCCTCCCTTACCTCGTCTTCCTACCGATCAGTTGACGCGCGGCGGCAGCGACGGCCTCCGCGGTTATGCCGAAATGCTTATAAAGGTCCGGCGCCGGGGCAGAAGCCCCGAATCCGTGCATGCCGATGAAGGCGCCGTCGGGCCCGAGCCACTTGTCCCAGCCGAACGCCGCAGCAGCCTCGACGCCGACGCGCGGGGCCGAGCCGAGGACGGCGTTCCGGTAAAGCTCATCTTGGGTCTCGAACAGATCCCAACAAGGCATCGACACCACAGCGGCCTTGATCCCGTCCTTGCCGAGATCTTTGGTGGCCAGCACGGCGAGCATCACCTCCGAGCCGGTGCCAATCAGGGTCACGTCGCGCGCCCCTGCCGGCTCGATCAGCACATAGGCTCCCTTGGCTGACAGGTTCTCCTTGCTGTCAGTCGTCCGCAGCAGCGGAAGGCCCTGGCGGGTGAGAGCCAGGATTGTGGGCGTGTTCTTGGCGAGGAGCGCAAGCTCCCAGCACTCGGCGCATTCGACCGAATCGGCCGGCCGCATGACATTGAGATTGGGCATGGCGCGCAGCGCCGCAAGGTGCTCGACGGGCTGGTGGGTCGGGCCGTCCTCGCCAAGCCCAATCGAGTCGTGGGTCATGACGTAGATGACCCGCTGGCCCATCAGCGCCGAGAGCCTGATCGACGGCCGGCAGTAATCGGTGAACACGAGGAAGGTGCCGCCATAGGGCACGGTGCCGCCATGGAGCGACATCCCGTTCATGGCCGCCGCCATGGCGTGCTCGCGCACGCCATAATGGATATAGGTGCCCGAGAAGTCGCCGGGCTTGACCACGGTGTGCAGCTTGGTCAGCGTGCCGTTAGAGCCGGTGAGATCGGCAGAGCCACCGATCAACCCGGGAACGACCAGCACCAGTTTCTCAAGCACCTTCTGCGAGGATTGCCGCGTGGCAAGCTTCGCCCCTTCGCGGGTGAAGTCGGACTTGGCGGCGCCGATCGCGGCCACGATTGCCGCCTTGACCTTCTCGTCGATGGGATCGGTGAGTCCGGCTCGGGCAGAGGCATCGAGGCGCTTGGCTCCTTGCGTCCAAGCTTCGTAAGCCTCCCGGTTCCGCGTGCCGGCCGCGCGCCACGCGGCAAGGA
>DASYIU010000343.1:0-2657 GCA_035997285.1 Methyloceanibacter sp.
TCGTCGCCATCGGCATCGGTGTCGGCGTCCGCCTCACCGTCGGCCTCGACTTCCGTCTCGGCCTTGGCGCCGCGGCGCGGGCTCTTGGCGAGCTGGCTTTCGATTTCCTTCACCGCCTCGGTTTCCGTCACGTGCTGCACGACGGCAATTTCACGCGACAGGCGATCGAGCGCTGCTTCATAGAGCTGGCGTTCGCTGTAGGACTGCTCGGGCTGCGATTCCGAGCGATAGAGATCGCGCACCACTTCGGCGATCGCGACGATGTCACCGGAATTGATCTTGGCTTCGTATTCCTGCGCCCGGCGCGACCACATCGTGCGTTTTACGCGCGCACGACCTTTCAGGGTCTCCAACGCCCGCTTCACCAGCGCCGGCTCCGACAGCTTGCGCATGCCAACATTGGCAACCTTCGCGGTCGGCACCCGCAGCGTCATCTTGTCCTTCATGAAATTGATCACGAACAGTTCAAGCCGCGCGCCGGCGATCTCCTGCTCTTCGATGGCCAGGATCTGGCCCACGCCATGCGCGGGATAAACCACGAATTCGTTGGTCTTGAAGCCTTGACGCTGGGTCAGGGGCTTCTTCGGCTCTTCGACCCGCGGGGCGGCCGCCACCGGCTTGGCGGCGGGCTTGGCGGCGACGACCGGCTTGCTTGCGACCGCAGCCTTCGGAGCAACCGTCTTGGAAACAGCAGCCTTGGGAGCAGCAGCCCTGGATGCGACGGCTTTCGGAGCAGCTTTGGCAGCGGTCTTGGAGTGAGCGACCTTCGAAGCAGTGGCCTTCGAACCCGTCGCTTTCGCGGCAGTTTTTGCAGTCTTGTTTGGCATTGCGCTTCTTTTGTTTTTCGAGGATTTGGCAGCCGAGGCCTTGGTGGCTTTGCGGGTATCCTTCAGGGAACTCCGGGCACGGCCTTTGGTGGCGCCACGACCAATTGCCGCAGCGGCTTTTTTGGAACCCTTGGAAACACTCTTTTTACGCGTTTTCTGTGACACAGCCTGCGCGCGGAACTGCCACGCCCCTGTTCGATGGTTTCACGGGAACCCATAGGGGCCTTCAAGCGGGGCTGATGGGTTCGGCTAGCTAATCCCACCAATTTAGCACATTTCCGGCAAAAATCAATGATTTATGGCCCTTCAGGGGCACTAACGGGGCCATTTCGGCGGTCTGAGGGAGATTAGGGTTAAGCCACTGCGGGACCGAGGGGCGGAAACCGGTTCCGCGGAGGTACTCAATGCCGCCCCCGACTAATCGCCCGTTCCAGCCGCCGGGGAAAAAAATTTTTCGAATTTGCCTTCCATACCCTCGAAATCCTTGGCGTCAGCCGGGGATTCCTTCTTCTGGGTAATATTCGGCCAAGTCTTGGCATATTCGGTATTCACCTCGAGCCATTTTTCCAGGCCCGGCTCGGTGTCCGGCTTGATGGCGTCGGCGGGACATTCGGGTTCGCACACCCCGCAATCGATGCATTCGTCCGGATGGATGACCAGCATATTCTCGCCCTCGTAGAAGCAGTCCACCGGGCAGACCTCAACGCAGTCGGTATATTTGCATTTGATGCAGGCTTCAGTGACGACGTAAGTCATCCAAGGCTCCGAAACGGATCAATTCTGAGCGGGTGGCGTAGCGCAGGAACTTAAACGCCGCAAGGGAAGCAAAGCGCCTCCTTGGCTGCTGTTCAGGCCGTCCTGCGTCGGCTGAATGAGCTGGAATATAGATAGTCATTCCTGTCGATCCTGCAAATCGACATAGAGCACGCGCGCCGCGGACGCATCGCCCCGCCGCTCGGCAAACCCGATCACCTTGAGAAGGCGCACGCCGCGATCGAGCCCGATCGTCAACACGTCGCCGGTCTTCACGGTATGCCCCGGCGCCTTCTCACGCACGCCATTGACGCGAACATGACCCGCCTCCACCAGCGCGGCAGCGCTGGTGCGGGCTTTGACCACCCGCGCGTGCCACAACCATTTGTCGAGACGCTGGCGCTCCAAGCAACACCGTGACGGGGATGAACCGGTTCCTGCATGGCGATCTTAGCTCGAAGCGGCACATTTAGGCCATCTCCGTCATCCCCGGATGAGCGCAATTGCGCTCACTCGGGAGGAGGCGCGTTAGCGCCGTCTCGAAGGACGACGGCCCGGGCCGCTCATCCTTCGAGGCTCGCTGCGCTCGCACCTCAGGATGACGGACTTGAGACAAATTTGTTGGCTTAAGCAAAGCCGTCCAGAGTTAGCTAATCCTTGCGGTTGGCGGCGAGCTGTTCCTTGAGCGCCGCCAGTTTGGCGAACGGCGAATTGGGATCGATCGGACGGTCGCGATCGCGGGGGCTGGCGCTGGTGGCATATTGCCGATGCGATGGCCCGCTCTCGCGGCCACTCTTGTCGCGATCGCGCCCGCCTTTATCGCGGCCACCCTTGTCGCGCCCACCCTTGTCGCGGTCGCCGCGGAATTTGCCTTTATTCCTGTCCTCACCCCTCGCCTCGCCCTTCGGCCTGCCCTCGAAGCGCTCGCGGGAGGGACGGCCCTTGTCCTCGCGCGGTTCGCGCGCGGGCACGCCGTCGACCGCGGTGGCCACAGCACCTTCGGCCGGCGCATCAGTGCGGGGCTTGCGGAATTCATGGTTGCGCCGTCCATGCCGGTGCCGCTCGCGCTTTGCGCCT
>DASYIU010000344.1:0-2941 GCA_035997285.1 Methyloceanibacter sp.
CGCGACAGGCTTAGCCACCGTCACTTCACCATCATGCCCTGAAGTTTCGGCCCCGATTTCCTTGCCGCCGCGTTGGCGGCACTTCCCGTGCACTTCTGGACGAAGTCGTCCGCCGCAGCCCCGGTCAGCTTCAGGGTCGCCGCTTGGGTCTTGCAGATCGAGGGCATTTCCTTCGGGGTGGCGCTGGCGCCTCCGGCCGCGGCCTCAGCCGAGCATACCGCCAGAACCAGGGCCGTGGCTGCGAGCCCTACTGTCAGCATCGTGTATTTCGTGTACATCTTCCTTCTCCTCTGGCCTATGCTTCGGGATCAGTTATCGGTAACATATTAAGGGAGCGCCGACCAATCCCGGGACGCGAAGCATCACATTAAATTTTCTTCAGGCTGGCCAATCGCTCTGAAAACTAAGGAGGTAAACATGAGGAAGACGAGACTGCTCTTCGCTTCAGCCTGTATTTTGGCCGGGGTGGTCACTATAGCACCCGCTCAGGCATTCGCCTGTTATTGTCAGGCCGCGAGTCCTTTGGCGTATGGCTGGGGGACTTCCTCGTCTTGCTCTCGTGCAACCCGGACAGCATTGCGCCAATGTGCTATTCGCACCCCGCGCGGGTACTGGTGCTATCTGTCATTCTGCACGTGAAGGCTCACAGATAGCCGCTTTGCATATTCGTCATTGACGGTGAGATGCGACTGCGACGCGGCCGTCGCCGACGACCGCTTATGTCAAGGCCAGCATGATGCTGCGGAACCACTGCTACCTGCGTGACGTTAGACAGACATGCAAAGTTTTTTAGCGATCTCTGATTTGTCGCCTATTGTCGCTTACCTGATTGGCATCCCTGCGATCATGCTGGGATCGGTCCTGCTGGTAGGGGCAATACTGGCGCTGCTCGAACCACGCGGCCACCGCGACGATGCGGTCAGCGGCCATTAGGGGCGACGCTGTTCTGTTGGCCTGCGGGACGAACCTGTAAGCCTAACAGCCGTAACCCAGCGTCATGATGCACCAGACGCCCTTGCCGGTCTTCTTGGCGACCGTGGCAGTGCCCTTGGCAACCCCGACGGTGGCTTGGCCCGCGCCTTTCGCGACGGTGGCGGTTCCCTGCACGACACCTTTGCCGGCCTGCTCGGTGCCCTGAACGACGCCTTCGCCGACCGTCTCGGTGCCTTGCACGGCGCCCTGGACCGGCCCGGATTGCGCTGGCGATGCTAACGCCGCCGCGGCGAGAAAGAGCGCCGCTAAGAGTGACAAACGTTTCATCTGATGCCTCCGATAGTGAGCTCCGCCCGTCGCGGAATGGCCAATGCCTCTCAGAAGACCAATATTTTGGCTCAAGTAAGACATGCCCGGCTGAGGTTCCGTAGCCGCGCCGGTCAATGGCTGGCTTCGAACGCCTGAAAGCGCCGTTCGAGCTCCCATTGCTGCTTCGCCTTGTCGCTCTCGCCGAGGAAAGAGGCGCAAGGTGGGGAAGGCTTGTCAGCTCCCGGAACATCACTTCCACACGCTGAGACCACATGCCCATAGGCGCCGCCGTCCCACAGGCTCCCCCCGGCGAGGAAGCTATATTCGAGGCTGTTGCGCACCAGCTCCTTGAGGTCGGCGTAGGTGAGAGCGTAGGTTTCGACCGCGCGGACATATTCATGGGTGAGGTCGATGCGCGAGACGCCTTCATCGTCCGTGGATAGCGCCACCGGCACGCCGAATTTGCGGTAGGTGGGGAAGGGGTGCTCCTTGCCGGCGATCCCTAAGATCACGTCGTTGCTGGTGAGGTTGATCTCGACCAGCACATGCTTGGCCGCCATATCCTGCAGTAGCTCGTAGGGCCGGTCTTCGTACATGACGTCGACGCCGTGGCCGATGCGGTCGGTCTTGGCTTCGTCCACCGCGAGCCGCACGTGGCAGCACAGCCCCTCGGGCGGCACGAGCCCGGGCGCCAGCTCGCCCGCATGCAGGCTGACATGGACCTTGGGATAGAGCGGGCGCAGGAAGCCCACGATACGCATCTGCGTTGCATAGTCGGCGATGGAGACATGGTCGTCCTCGGCGCCGACGAAATTGATGGCCACCACGCGCGGATCGGCGGCGGCGAGCTCGAAACCGAACAGGGTCTGGGCGAACACGAGCTCCTTCGCCGTGTTGCGGAACACCTGATAGATGAAACGCGTCTCGACCTTGCAGGCGGGAGCCTCGTCCTGCTCCCCGCAGCGTTCGCGCTCCCTGCGAACGGATTCGGCCTCATCATAAAAAGCGCGGCCGGCCGGGACATCATCGGCCAAGCCCTTGGCCAGGAGCTCGTCGCGCAGCGCGCCCAAGTCCTCGCGCCAAGCCACGTCCTTGGTGATGGTGTTGAGGCGGTTCCAGGTGGGCGTCTCCATTAGCTCGAGATATTGCTCGTTCTGAGCGGCGGCGCGGGTGACGACCTCGTCGAGAAATTCGCCGGTATGGCGAGGATCGGTGCCGCCGAATTTCGCGAACGTTCCGAAGAAATGGTCGTGCCCGGTCACCCCCTCGGAGGGGGCGAAGCCACGCATGGAAAATGAGTCGACCAGGGCGTCATAGAGGTGCGGGGTCTTGGGGACAGCGGCGGCGGGCAGGTCGCCAGCCTCGCACACCGGCCCCGGTTCGGCCCCGGCGTCGACCGGCTGCGATTTGGTGAACGCCTTGGCGGCCTGGTCCACGCACAACCCGTCTTCGCCACCCACGCGGATGAACGTCTCGGCGTACACGGCGCCGTCCAGGTGATTGTGCAGGTCGGCGCCCTTGGGCATGGCCTTGAGGAAGGCCCGCAAGGCAAGCGGGTCGGCGCGAATTTCGTCGAACTTCTGCGCCGTGCGCTGCTCGGCTTCCGTACCGGCGGCCCACGCGGTCGAAGCCCCAACCCCGGCAAAGGCCAGCAAGAGAGAAACCGATGCAATGCGGCAGGTGAAGCCAAGACTGCACA
>DASYIU010000345.1:0-3731 GCA_035997285.1 Methyloceanibacter sp.
CTTGGATTAGGCTGAAACAGCACAAGACCGGGCGCAAGGTCAACGTGCCAGTGACCCGTCGCTTGCGGTCTGTGCTTGAGAACACGCCTCGCAAGTCGCCCGTGATACTAGCCAACTCACTAAACCGCCCGTGGCTGCAACGGACCTTCCGAGAGGCTTGGCTTCGGGCGACCCGTGATGCGGGAATAGTCGACCTTCACTTTCACGATTTGCGCGGAACAGCGGTGACGCGTCTCGCTGAGGCCGGATGTACCGAAGCGGAAATCGCGACCATCACAGGGCACACCTTGGCATCAGTGCATACGATCCTTGAACGCTACTTGGCCCGCACCGACAATCTCGCCGTCGCGGCTATTGCGAAGCTCGAAAGGGCCAGACAGTGAACGTAGTGTGTAAAACGACCCGTAAAACGGATGCTAAGGCCTCAGCCAAGCCATTAAGGCCGCAAGAAAAAATTTGTGCGGTGCCGCTTGCTATCGGAAAGAGGTTGAGGGACTTCTAACTTCGCGGCGTGGGACCCGCCCCGCCTGCCTGGTCTTAACCCTAACGAGGACTCCGCATGGCTGCTCGCGTCCGCAAGGCGGTGTTCCCTGTGGCCGGGCTCGGCACCCGCTTCCTGCCGGCGACCAAGGCCATGCCCAAGGAGATGCTGACGGTGGTCGACCGCCCGCTGATCCAGCATGTGGTCGACGAAGCGATGGACGCCGGTATCGAGCACTTCATCTTCGTGACGGGCCGCAACAAGGGCGTGATCGAGGACCATTTCGATCGGCAATTCGAGCTCGAGCAGGTGCTTACCACCCGCGGCAAGACGAGCGAGATCCAGAGCCTCAACGACGATCTGCCGGCCCCAGGCAGTACGAGCTTCACCCGTCAGCAGGAGCCGCTCGGCTTGGGCCACGCCGTGTGGTGCGCGCGCGAGCTCGTCGGCCGTGAGCCGTTCGCGCTTCTCCTCCCCGACGTGCTGGTGCAGACGCAAGGCAAAGGATGCCTCGCCCAAATGCTCGACGTCTATGCGAGGCACGGCGGCAACATCGTCGCGGTCGACCCCGTGCCCGACGACCAGGTGAAGAATTACGGCGTGGTCAGCATCGGCGAAGGCGACGGGCGCGTGTTTCCTATAGACGGCATGATGGAGAAGCCGGCCCCTGGGACCGCGCCCTCCAACCTCACCATTCTCGGCCGCTACATTCTGCAGCCCGAAATCTTCGACCTGCTCTCGGCGCAGGAGCAGGGCGCCGGCGGCGAAATTCAAATTACCGATGCCATGCTCACGCTGCTCAAGGTTCAGCCCTTCTACGCGCTGAAATATGAGGGACGGACATTCGACTGCGGCTCCAAGGTCGGCTTCCTCACCGCCAATGTCGCTTACGCGCTCGCCCGCCCCGACATCGCCGAAGCCTTCAAGGCCGAGATCAAAAAGCTGATCTGAGGCCTTCGATCAACGCGGGCAATCGCTTCTCGGCACCATCGAGAAATCATTGCGGGCTGACGGCGCTGCTCTCGGCGTCCGCAATCCAGCAATGGTACCTGCCGGGACTCCCGATGGAAGCGGTCGCGATTGCCATCGTCGCACTCTTCAGCGTCGTGAATATGTGCGGGATCAGATGGGTGGCGCGCCTTGCGATCCCCGTTGCAACAGCCTCTGCTTCGCTCGCCTTCATTTCGGCCCTCGCTCCGATTCTCACCGGCGACGTCGATTGGAAACAGGCGTTCGACTACCATTTGACGACGCCCTTTGAAGGCTGGTTCGGCGATCTGACGGCAGTGATGGCCGGTCTTTATCTCATCGGGTTCGCCGCGCCCGCGTTCGAGGCCGCCGCCTGCCATGTCGGCGAGACCATTGACCCTAACCGTAACGTGCCCCGCGCCATGCTCGCCTCAGCCTCGATGGCCGGCGTCTATTTCATCGTCTTGCCAGTTGTTTGGCTCGGCGTCCTCGGTCCCGAGGCGCTGGGACTGAACCTCGCTACCGTCCTCGGTCCCACCTTCGCGCCGGTGCTGGGCAGCTTAGGCAAGGGCGCCGCGATCTGGTTCATCGTGTTCAACATGTTCCACGGCACGCTGCAGCCCTTGGCGGGGGCGTCGCGGACGCTGTCGCAGCTCGCCGACAACGGGCTCCTCCCCCGTTTTCTGTCCTTGCGTCTCAAGGCGACGGACTGCCCGTGGGCGGCCACCGCGCTCACGGCGTCGGCCTCAATCATCTTTCTCGTCGTGCCGGTTCGGGCGCCCCGGGAACCTCGTCGCCAAGGCCCCGAAATGAGCCAAGTCTGGGCCCTGACGGGACCGCAATCCGTGCTAAAGTCCGACACGGCGCGAACCAAGGGGGAGCACGATCATGCCGATCGGCCTGAAGCGGGATCGCTTGCTGCGCGACAACCGCGGGGAAGCGATTGCCTCGGCGACGCGGACCCTGCAACTCGAAGCCGAGGGCTTGAGCGCGCTAAAGGCGGCGCTTGCCGGCGACCTCGTCGAGGGCTTCGCCGAAGCCCTGGAAAGGATCCGCGCCTGCCGCGGGCGCGTCATTGTCACCGGCATGGGCAAGAGCGGCCATGTCGGGCTGAAAGTGGCGGTCACCCTCTCCTCCACCGGCACGCCCGCCTATTTCGTGCATCCGAGCGAGGCCAGCCACGGCGACCTCGGCATGATCACGCGCGACGACGTGGTCGTCGCCTTCTCCTGGTCGGGCGAGACGATCGAGCTCGGCAATATCGTGTCCTATTCGCGTCGTTTCGCCGTGCCGCTGATCGTGGTCACCGCCAATCCCCAATCGACCCTGGCCGAGGCGGCCGAGGTCGTGCTGGCGCTCCCGCAGGCCAAGGAAGCCTGCCCCCATGGTCTCGCGCCGACCACCTCCACCGTCATGCAGCTTGCGCTCGGCGACTGCCTCGCCATCGCCCTGCTGGAGAGCAAAGGCTTCACCGCCGTCGACTTCAAAGCGCTGCATCCGGGCGGCCAGCTCGGCGCGCGGCTGAAATTCGTGGGCGATTTGATGCATAAGGGCGATAGCCTGCCGCTCGCCAGCGCCGACGTGATCATGGCCGAGGCCATCGTGGTCATGACCGAGAAGGCCCTAGGTTGCCTCGGCGTGGTCGATGGCGATGGTCTGCTCCAGGGCATCATTACCGATGGCGACTTGCGCCGGCATATGGGCGATGGCCTGCTGGCGCTTCACACCGGGGATATCATGACGCCCGGGCCCAAGACCGTGTCGCCCGACCTGCTGGCGAGCGCCGCGCTCGAGATCATCAACTCCTCCGCCATCACCACCCTGTTCGTGGTCGAAAACGGGCGCCCCGTCGGCATCATCCACGTCCACGATCTGCTGCGCGCCGGCGTCGCCTGAGGCCTGGCGGCTAGGGCCGCGAATCCGCGGCACGACGGAGACCTCGCTTCCCTCCGATGCCGGAGACACCCTTCATCGCGGTCGGCGGCGGCCTTGCCGGTGCGGCCTTTGCCCTTGAGCTCGCCCGCCATGGCGCACCCGCCCTCGTGCTCGAGAGCACGCGGGCAGCCCATCATAAGGTCTGCGGCGAGTTCCTGAGCGCAGAGGCGCAAGCGCTTGCCACCTATCTCGGCCTCGACCTTAAGGCCATGGGCGCCACGAGCATCGCCACGTTCAGGCTCGCTTCCGGACCGAGTCAGGCAGAGGCACCGCTTCCTTTCCGCGGCGCCGGCCTCTCCCGCTACCGTCTCGACCAGGCCTTGCTTGACGCGGCAGAAGCTGCCGG